>JAGQPD010000106.1 GCA_020426865.1 Planctomycetales bacterium | reverse complement strand
GGCCTGCTTGACCAGAGCATCACAACTGGACGCGAACTATATAAATCCCGAGGCTGACGGCTCTTGCTTTCTCGCTGCGTCAACGAGCACGTCATTACGGCTGGCAAGTCTATTATGGACGGCGATTTGCGTCTGTTTCCCAGCAGCTTATTACCTGGAATGCAATAGCAATGTTTGTCGATCGAGCGGAAATTCAAGTTGAAGCGGGCAAGGGCGGCAACGGTTGCATGTCTTTTCGACGCGAAAAACACGTACCTCTCGGCGGACCCGACGGAGGCGATGGCGGCAACGGGGGAAGTGTGATCATGCGTGCGCGAGAGGGTGTCAATAGTCTCGTCGAATTCGCACACCGCAAGCATTGGCGCGCCGCCCGAGGAGAACATGGTAGAGGCTCGGACATGCATGGTAAGCGAGGTGCCGATTTATTGATCGAGGTACCTCCAGGAACCGTCTTAATCGATGCCGAATCCGGAATGGTCGTGAAGGATTTGGTTCGCGATGGTGATAGCGTCGTTATTGCCCGCGGCGGACGCGGCGGTAAAGGCAACCCGCATTTTAAAAGTTCGATCAACCAAGCCCCCCGCGAGGCCACCCCCGGCTCCGAAGGTGAATCGCGCCGAATTATTCTCGAGCTGAAAGTCATCGCCGATGTTGGATTGGTCGGAAAGCCGAACGCCGGAAAAAGCACGCTACTAAGCCGTCTTTCACGGGCGCGACCCGAAATCGCAGTTTACCCCTTTACCACCAAGTTCCCCAATCTCGGCTTAGTTGTAGCAGACATCGACACTTCGTTTGTCATGGCAGATATCCCCGGCTTAATTGAAGGGGCATCCGACGGTGTTGGCTTGGGACACGACTTCTTGCGCCACATCATGCGAGCTGGAATACTGGTTCATCTCGTTGAACCCCTTCCCGGTGATGGCTCCGATCCTGTGGACAACTATCGTGTTATTCGTAACGAATTGGCTCAGTACAGCCAAGAGCTCCAGCAACGCCCGGAAATATTGGTCGTTAGCAAGTCGGAAATACCTGAGTCGGCTGAAGTCGTGGCCAAACTGACCCAAGAAACCGATCGCGAAGTTCTGTTGATCAGCGCGGTTACCGGACAAGGTCTGAACATTTTGATACGTCGAATTGCCAAGATGCTTGCCGAGCGGACCCAACCTGTAGCCAATACGCAATTCTAGTTGGCAGGAATGAACCCCTGCTCGCTGGGAAAGCAAGTGCGGCGTAATGAGCCGCGCGAAGAATGAGAACGCCCGCCGGATACGAGGTTAATACAGGGTGACAACACGTTACTTCGGAGTTGACATAGGCAACAGTGGCCTGCGGGTTTCTGAGTTGCTCCCCGCGGTCGAGCGACTGGGCGAAAGCATGCGACTGAATTGGCTGCACGACCCAGCCCAACACACTGTAGCCCAACACACTGTAGCCCAACACACTGTAGCCCAACATGATAAATCCCGACGCAATCGTGCCCCGCGCAAGGAGACGCCGCTGTCATCGGCGCCGCATCAGAATGGCTCTCTGTTCACCCCCGACGATCCAGCCTGGACAGACAAAGTTGATCAGTTTGTGCGGTTACATACGCCAGAAGGTGGCCTTTGTTGTTGGTTGGTGAGCAGCGTTCGACGCGATGCGGAAGCAGTACTCAGGTCCTTTGTTCAGCGTCTACCTCATCCGCAACTCTACCTGCCCGTCGACTGGCGTCATATTCCTTTGAAGTTTTCTGTCGAATTTCCACAACAGGTGGGCATTGACCGTTTGTTAGCAGCACTCGCAGCTTGTCGCATATCGCGCCAACGCCCTATGCTTGTGGTGCAAGCTGGTTCAGCTGTGACCGTCGACCTGGTTCGCAATGATGTACCAGCTCAAGAATTGACCTCTCTGGAACCGAGCATGGGCACATCGTCTTCGAACTTGAACGATCAATCGCTATTTGCTCAAGCTCTGCTCTCTCGATTCTCCGTTAGCTCCGATCGTTGCTCGGACCAGGGGGCATTGCTAAAGCAGCGGGGCGACAGGAACGCAACTCAACCCGTGCAAAATGATTCCACGCCGGATGCTTCTACGGAAGGAGACGTGTTTTGTGGCGGAGCGATCTTACCCGGTGTTCCTATGATTTTGCGGCTACTCGGCAAAGGTGCCGATCTTTTGCCTGAATTGATTGCTGATGACTTGACCGACCTGCCACCGTTGCCAGGTCGCAATACTCAGTCGGCGATGTTGTGCGGTGCAGCCAGCAGCCTGGTTGGTGGAACCATGCACTTGGTTCGGAGATATCGTGAGGATTTCGGACTGTCTGTACCGGTTATAATCAGTGGAGGTGACGGAATGCGTCTGGCGCCGTACCTTGACCAGCCAACCATCGTGGTGCCACATTTGGTACAGCAGGGACTCCTTGCTTTGGCAATGACTCTTGCGGCAAACCAAGAGAACCGAATCCAGTGACTAACACGCCACAGTCCGACAATGCGCAGCTTCTGATTGATTTGCTATCGAGCAGCGATCCGCGGCATGGACTCTTACAATCGTTTCCGCAAACCGATGCTCGTTTGAGTATCCAACAAGCATTAGCTTCCGATCAAGTAGCTGCGACACCCGAGTTACTCCAATCCGGCAGCGAACTAGCGCACGCGCTCGACGGTCTGATCGGTCAATTAACCACTTTTCGAGAGATCAGCCGCTGCCCGATATTGGCAGTGACCGGCTTATTGAATTCTGGAAAGAGTTCGCTAATTGCGACTTATTTGTCCGCGAAAAACCGCGCCCGCGTGCTGCGTGGTTTGGGGAATAACTCAGGTACGCATCGCTTCGTGCTGTGGTTGCCCAAAGTCTGGTGGGACAATCCCGATCTTTTGAGCACGATGACAGGATTTTTGACCAATGTTTTTGGGCGGCGGCCGGAGCTGCTGTCGGAAGATCCCGAAGAGGCTGCCTTGCAGTACAACGGATCGATGCTGGCCCAGTGGGTTGTCCAGCACGCAGGTCCCACTGATTCCCATTCTGTACATTCTGAATCATCGGAGGGGCATGCAGCACCTGGCTCCAGCAACGCGTTGAACGTACCTTTGATCGCATACGACGAATGCCTGGACGATTTGAAGCTCGGGTTGGCGGATTGCCCCGATATCCAGACGGGGTTCTACTCCTATGCAGGCTCGTCTTCAACAGGGCAAGTATTGGCCCAGGAAAGACGGCTTCAGCTGGCGCGAATGGGGAGACTTTGCTCAGCCTTTGTAGTCGTTTGCAAATTGAATAGTCTGCACGACGACGGGCTGCTGGATATCCTGACCACTCTCCGCGATGCGATGCCCAGTGTGCCGCGATTATTGGCGATCAACAAGCTCAAAGCTCGGTATGCGCCTGCGACGGTCTTGGAGCAAGCGCAAGGCCTGAAAGATCGATTTGGCATCAGCGAGATTTTCACCGCTTATGATTTTCGTAGCGCTTTGGCGACATCTCGCCTACCCGGCCGACCGCCCGGCATGCCCGTGCAGGACCAGGAAAACGAAGACTTGCCCGTCTTTTTCGCCGCTCGTGCTGAGACATTGCCTTCGGCAGAGCCTCTCTACTTGTACGATTTGGGAAAAAGATTGGATATAGGTGCACTATCGTACGAAAGCAGCCGCAGCCTACAGTTGCAGCTTAAGACCAAGACTCTGGAATCGCTTGCTTGGTTGGATAAGAACCAACGACAGCAAGCGTTACAAAGTGCTGATGCTTGGCAAGCTGTTGCCGATGCGTGTTATGAATTCATGGCCGAACGCGATAGCTCTGGCCGGACGACAGGGCTACGGCTGCAAGCTTCACCTGCGATCGTCGCGCAGATGGCTGATAGTCTGCAAAAGACAGCTCCTGCTTGGATGCGTTTGAGCTTAAGCATCGACCGCACCGCCCGGCAGTTGCATCAGGCCGTGGCAAATTCTGCCTCCAGATTCAAGATCTTGCAAAGTGCTTCCCAGTCGGTCACTCAGCTGACCAAACGATTTCGGCGAGGCGAAGGAGCGCAAGTGGTAACGCCACAGAGATTGGCGCAGGCGATGCGGGCCGCCGATAAGCACGACGCACTATTCCGACTGAATGATGAACAATTGACTAATTGCTGCGAGCAAGCCATGAAACGCTTTGCAGCCGAGGACACAACTCGACTGGACGCCCAGCAGTTGGACGAATGGAGCAAACAAGTCTGGCAGGGCATGTCGTTCAAAGACAAGCTGTGGAAAGGCACGCAACCTCTGGCCGTACTGATGGCGCCTCTCCTGGCAGCAGTACTGATTCCCATCGATGCCGGCGGCACGGCAGTGTTGGTTTTCGCATCGACCAAAGAACTATTTGCTGCCGCTGGCATCGCCGTACTGACGACTTCAGTCGCAACCGGTGGCGAGACGCTATCGATCGTTCAGCGTGAAACACCGTGGAGACAGTTGAGCGATTTGTTCGCGATTGCTTGCGATAGTCTGCGGCTACCGCGACCCGAGCTAGCCGAACTGCCGTCGACCAACATTCATGGTTCGAACCGGCGATTGCTAGCCAGCAACCTTGAGTCGAAGTCGATTCCCGACGTGGTCGCCTTCAATCAATGGGCACTCGATGACACGTTCCTGCGCAGCCTTCGATCCACGCTTCAACACCTGGGCTAATCTGTAACTATGACCATCAGTCCGTCCATCGCCCGTCGTATCGAATCGGCAACCAACGCGGTCTTTGGCAACGCGCCAGTGACTCGCCAAGTTGCCGAGGCATGCCGACACTATTTAGAGGACGTCGCGAACATAGAAGCGGGGCGCGGCATCGGCGCTCTGTTAATTGCAATTGTAGGAGCCAAAGGACAAGGCAAGACCTGGGTAGCCCGGCAGCTGATTCGGGATGAGCATATCAAGAAGTTGATGCCCAGCGGGGATCTGGTGCAGGATGCGACGACGCGATTAGTTTGGGTTGGACCGCTGCCCCCGGACAATCTGGATCCATCGACGGAGTTCTACCATCCCTGCCCTTCCAGCAAGATGATTGACATTGGTCAAACATATGTCTTGCTCGATACGCCAGGTCTGACCGACTCCAACCACATGGCTGCGCAACTTGCCAAGGAGGCGCTCTCGCTAGCTCCAGTGAAACTGCTGGTCATTGCTCGTGATCAGATCCGTGCGGCCAGCAATATGGTCATTGCACAGCAAATCGAGGGATCTTACTGCGTTCCAGTTATCAGTTCCGTTGAGCCCGAGGAGATCGAGAACGGTGCGCCAGCAGGTGATTTGCGTGACGATTTGAGATCGCTTCGTGAACAACTGATGCTGCTGGCGCCGAGTTCGCAGTTGACTTCGGAATTGCTGGTTCCAGACTTCGAAATCAGCGGCAACGAAGAATCATCGTCTTCCGTGTTTGTAACTGGGTTGCTCGATCGCATCAGCTCTTTGGGATTGACGCAACAACAACTTGGCACGTCCCACGATATTCGCTTGGCGGCCACTGGCAAGAGGTTGCACGAACGCGTTCATCAGTTGATCCGTGGTGAACTGCCGCAATTGGCCACGGCAGTTGACCAGCTGTCGCGTGAGACTCAACAGCTGCCCGAGCGGGTACTCGCCTCACTGCTTGGTAGTGAATCACTGTTAGAAACCGGCGTTCGCATGCGGCTGCGCGCTCGTCTAGTCGGTGATACGTCCCTGCTGTGGTTTCCCTACCGAACAGTTATGTCCACCTTGAATCTAACCCAAGGTGCCTGGGATCGCGTGATGCTCGCGCTTGCTGGAAGTGTGCCAAGTCTATTCGGTGCATTGACTTCGTTCGCCAGAAACGTCCGACAGAATCGAGATTTCACTTTGGAAATCCAAGAAGGGATCCGCCAGCGGACTCAGCAACAAGTCGCCGAACGCTTGCAACCTCTTTGCGATCAGTTTCACCGCACCGTACTGAAACTGAGACCGCGCGAGGATCGCTCCGACGCAGACCAGCGTTCTACAGGTATGCGACTGTCCGGTATTGAAGAGCTGCAAACTCGTTCCCAACGCATCTTTGACGGAGCAATTGAGAGCCATGCGACACCTAGCTGGCTTGTCCAAGTCTACGCTTTGGTAGGAGTGCTGCTCTTTTGGATGTTTATGGCTGGCCCCGTCGTCGTTATCTACCGAGAGTATTTCGTTGCTTCGTATCATGTATTCAGTGGAGCCGAATCTCATCTGGACGCTTTCCCCCACCCGACGCCAGGCCTGCTGTTTACCAGTGTGATCCTCTCCCTGCTGCCCCTGGCTGTGTATTGTATGCTGGTACTGACTTGGTCCCTAAGCCGACGTTATGTTCGCAGGGTTGCCAAACAGGTTGTCGATGAACATGAGGCCTGCATTGCGCAACTACGGCAATCTGGCGTCATACGATTGGAATTCGAAGACGAGCTATTGCAACAGGCTGAATTTCTGCTGAGTATTCACGTCCTAAGTTGAACTTGTTAGCCCCTGCAGCAGAATACCAACACCGTCTGCCATGGTTCTAACTGGAAGAGACGGAAGCAGCTGTCCTCGCGCCGCAACCTGTTCCGAAGCTAGTGGCAGATGCACAACCCGACCGGGGTGTTCAGGTCGCGTGTGTAGAAGTAATAGTGACTCAGGTACATAATCGCATTGCACAAGTATGTACCGGCGTGATATGAAATCTGCGATGGAATACCAGCTGCGGCTAGGGTGTGATTCCAGGTCGCCAGCGGCATACGGCTGCGAAATGCCATCGGGGCAGAATCGACGATGTATGGCAGCTCCACCCCCGCCTGCTCCAAGCAACCGGCGACGTTCAGCGCCATTGCTTCAAGCTTGATTATAGGCGAGCCTGGAGCCTGCCCAAGATGCAGCACCGCGTCAAAATCAGTTTGCAAATCGCTGTTCAAACGGCTGCGGACCGTTGCCAAATCGACCGGGTAACGCCGCGTTACCAATTCGACGTGATTGGGCCAATTCCTCAGCAGCTCCACTAGTGCCAGCCAACTGGAATTGTCCGACCAATCGCCGTAAGGCTCGAAGGCTGTTAGCAGAATACGCACGTTCAGGTATCCCTCTCTAGCCCAATTGGCATGCCGCAATAGAGTTAGAGACTTGGGTTTAGAGTTGACTGGTCGAGACGCGGCAGCCGCTGCGATAATCTCAAAGTATCATCATCCCTGATCATCGAATTATGGCATATGGATTGGTGCATGTGTTTGGGCTACCATCGATTCCCGCAGATTGTAGCAATTGGCACAGTTCGTGCTATGCGATTAACATATACGACATATCCTCGATCAACTCACTTCAGTTCATTTCGCCTTGGAACAATTCGAGCTTTGACATGAAGAAATGGTGGCTATCGGCGATCGCCGTCTTTTGTATGTGCACGCAGCTGGCGACAGCCGAAGATCTATTCCCGGACAAAGCGCTTGAGGCTGCAGTTCGGAAGCAAGTCTTTGAAAAGCGTGATAATGACCAGCCTCTTACGGCCGACGACGTAAAGCGTATCTCCGTCGTAAAAGGCAAGAGCATGGGAATCAAGAATCTCCAGGGGCTTGAGCATTGCGTCGCCCTCGAGGAACTGGACCTTGAAGACAATAAGATCTACGACATTTCTGCGATTGCCGAGCTGAAGTTGCTACTGTCCGTCACGTTGACCGACAACAACATCACGGACATCAAACCCTTGGCTAATCTCACCAGGATGCAATATCTGCAATTGGACGATAACCAAGTGATTGATATTTCTCCGCTGGAGAACATCTCCAACATGCGATCGCTGTACTTGGGGGGGAATCGTATTCAAGACGTCAGCGTATTGCCAAAATTGACAAAACTATGGTCGCTGAATCTGGCGGGTAATCCCGTCAAAGACTTTTCACCGCTGTCTGAGCTCAAGGGGTTGGACACCATGAACTTCAACCACTGTGGTATCTCAGACCTGAGCTTCCTCAAGCCGCTGCCAAGTATCATGTCTATTCAATTGATGGACAATAAGATCACCGATCTGAGCGTTTTGGTCGAAATGGCGCGAGCCGACGAGATGAGGAGATTTTCACCTTTTTGGCGTATCTTTTTGAAAGGCAACCCACTGGATAAAGAGGCCACGCCAACTCAAATCGAAGAGCTCGCCAAAATGGGCGCCAGAATCACAATTGAATGATTGCGACTTTGTTGCGCGCTCTTATGCGTAGTCAGCGCAGTGAGCTGGACCAGTGACTCGATTTCGTCCAGCTCGTTTCGACTCGTACAAATAGCCGTCCGCTTCAGCAAGTAAGCTGTCTCGCGTGCATTCTGGAGTCTTGCCCAAAGTCGCAACTCCCAAACTTATGGTTACATCCAAAGGACCACTGGCCGTTGAGAACGGAGAGTCTGCGACTTCTTGCCGACAGCGCTCGGCAAGCTGGAGCGCTGATTCCAATTTGGACTCGTCGCAGATGATCGCAAACTCTTCACCACCAAATCGCGCCAGGATTTCGTCGTCTCCCAACAATCGACTCAGTCGCTGAGCCAATTCTCGCAGCACTTCATCGCCGACCAAATGACCATGTGTATCATTGATCGACTTGAAATGGTCGATGTCCATTAAGATTACCGAAAGCGGGCGCTGATGTCGCTGCGAACGGACGACCTCTCGATCCATGCATTCCAGGAGATAACGCTTGTTGAAAACTGAGGTCAATCCATCTCTGGTCATCATGGAATAGACAGTTTCGTGATACTGTGCCTCGACATCAGTGTCTGCCAGAAACCTGAAAATCCGTTTTCCCAATTGAATTCGGTCCCCGGTCCGCAGTAACCGAAGACTGAGCAGTTCATCGTTGACGATCACACCATTGGTGCTGCCTAGATCTTCGATGGTGTAGCCATCTTCGCCGAATCGAATGACGGCGTGTTGACGAGACACGGATTCATCCTCGAGAACCACGTCGCATTCATGAGACCGACCGAGAATCGTATCGCGTCGGTCCAACTCGATACGGTTCTGCTCCAAATTCAGCGGATGTACCTGAACGAGCCAACGCTGTCCAACATCGGCATCCTCGGCGTTAGTTTCCAGCAGTTTGGTGTGAAGAATTGTACCGTTCATTCAAGTGCCTTCGCGCGGATTTGAATTGTTCGTAACTGGTAATAAGCAAAGTATTGCTTTCGGCGTGTGCAGTGTTTCAAGCTCGCAACCAGTTCCACGGCGAGTAAACACACTGCAAAGTTAGCTCGCAACCAGAGCGAAAAACGGGGGGGTGGTTGTTCGTCTAATGATTTCCACAACTGGCGATACCAATTGTGACAATTGGAGGCGGTGGTCGCTGGCAATTGGTACGGACCCTGCAATCGCTTTGACCGTCCATACCGTTTCAATCTACGGTGAATTCCCGTGTCCATCTGCACCGGTGCCCAAGCCCAGCCACAGCCAAATTCTAGACTTTTGGGCGGTTTCCTCTGCCAAACCTCGATATTACCTTGCATCGGAACACGAACTTGAATCAGGCCGGACTGTACGCCAAATGGATTGAACATGCGATCGAGCAACGCCTAATCGATGCAGTGGAAGCGTCGCAGATTCTTCTCCAGGCAGCGCAGGCTGAAACCACGATTCATGCCGTGGTGTATAACACTTTTGCCAATGATGCGGAAAAGCTTGTCAAACTGCGGCAGTTGCTTGAGGAAATCTCGCGACAATCTGAGTTGTTCTCTCCGCAGGCAGAGACGATTGGCAAGACGACTGGGCCACGAAAAAGTCGCAAGTCTGCTCCGCCGAGCCAGCATGGCCAAGCAACATTGGCCAGCGGCCAAGCCAAGCACCCCAGAGGCGACCAAAGTACTCAACCAAAATCCGGCAGGCATCGAGAGTCCTCCAGGCAGAAATCGCCCGCCGAAGAGTCTAAGGGGCGGAACTCGCATCGTCTGGGAGCGAAACTGGCACAGCAGTTGTCAGGCATCGTTACCGGGCTTGAACGCTATCAAGAATTGGGCGAGATTGGCCGAGGGGGCTGCGGCGTCGTCACCCAGGCCCTCGACCTGCAGATTCAGAGAAATGTTGTTCTCAAACGTATCGTCGATCACCACGAGATCACCAATGACCTGGTGCAACGATTTGTCAATGAAGCTCAAATCACAGGACAACTCGAGCATCCCGGCATCGTGCCCGTCTACGAAATTGGCGTAGACCAGAATCTGCTTCCCTTCTACACGATGAAGCAAGTGCGAGGAGAAACACTTGCACATCGAATCAAAACTCTACACGCCAACCAATCACAACAAGAATTCCAGATTTTGTTACGGCAATTGCTCGATCGATTCCGGGACGTTTGCCATACCGTTGCATACGCACATCGTTCCCAAGTGATACATCGTGACCTAAAACCCGCCAATATTATGGTGGGCGAATTTGGCGAGACGATCCTGCTCGACTGGGGACTGGCTCGCCGTGAAGCGGTCCAGCCAGAGCAGCCAGAGGCTTGTGCAAACGCGACGCTACAAGCAGGCGTTCCTGGTTCCGATGCGAACGCACTCTCAACCAAGCCCGAGGTCAACGTGCGATCCAAGTTCTCCCGCAATTCAAGTCGTAGTGATATGACGCGACAGGGAACCGTGATGGGCACGGCCAGTTACATGTCCCCCGAACAGGCGCTCGGAGAGAACGATCGGGTCAGTAAACGTTCGGATGTATTTTCATTGGGAGTCATTCTATACGAGATACTCGCTGGCCAACTCCCGTTCCAGAGCGACACGCTGGAAGGAACACTTAGGCGCGTTGTGTTGTGCGACTATCGCCCGCTGCGAGAAGTTTCGCCGAGAATCCCGCGCTCTTTGGCGGCGATCTGCGAGTATGCCATGCAGCGCGAGCCTGGCAATCGCTATCCAGATGCCCATCAGATGGCACAAGATCTGGACAATTTCCTGGCAGGTGGCCTGGTAAGCGTCTATAGCGAATCCGCCTGGGAAAGGTTCGACCGGCTGGCCAACCGTCACAGCACTGCTTTCAGAGCGATCTTTGCCACGTGCCTGTTGGTTACCGCCACCGCCCTATTTGCCGTTGGTAAGGTTTCACAGGCTCACCAGCAAGAACGAATAGCGAGGCTTGCCGCAGATTCGGCATCGGCATCGGCTAAGTTGGCCTTGCAGAACGAAAGCTTGGCACGCCAGAGAACTGCAGAGCAGTTAGTTGCATCCCGAGAGGCGGCGGACTCGTGGTTGATTGACATCAGCGGTGACTTGCAGTTCTACCCCGGTCTGCAACCTGTGCGGCAAATGCTCTTGGAAAGGGGCGTCCAGCACTACCAAAACCTACTGGACACCACTAAACACGATCAAGAAGTTCTGCTCGGTGAATCCGTCAAGAATGGAGACGTAGCGGCCTCACGACAGTCACTCAATGATCAACGACAAATCCAATCGGAAATTGTGAATCATCTTCTCCGCCTGGGGGACCTTCAAAGGTTGCTTGGTCGACCGGACGAATCAAGGCAAAACTATCAGCAGGCCCAATCACTCGCTGAAGCTTGCCTCTCGGCGAACGAGGGTGATGCAACTCAATCCCAAGCGGAAGCGACCGTCCAGTTGGCGAACGCCTTCATCGGCCAGGCGATCTTGGGGCAAGAGAATCTCGGCAACCTGCCAGCAATCGATTTGGAGACAGTCGCAGCAGTGGTCGACAAGCAAGCTGAATCTCCCATCGAGTCGCAGGGGACTATCGACCGAGCCATTGCAATGACTCAACAATTGCTGCAGCAAGATCCAACGAATCGCGACGCTCGCAACGCGCTAACTCGCGCCCGAGTGGTAGCAGCAAGAATTGCAGCTTGCCGATCGGATTGGGAATCAGCCGAGAGATATCTCACCGACGCTCTCCCCGACAGCGAAATCCTACTTCAGCAATCTCCATCACCGGGCCATGTGAAGTTGCGGGGAACAATCATCGAGGAGAAAACCAGAGTCTTGTTTCGTTCCGGCCAGTACGTGAAGGCTGCCCAGGCCGCACGAGACCTGATTGCGTTTTATGACCGTAGCTTGGACGAATCACCAGCACGCCCCGACCTGTTTGAATCGCGTTCGCTGGCGGCTTCGCTCCTGGCGTCATCAATGTTGGCAGAGAGCAGAATGAAGTCGGCGCTGGAGTCCTATCGAGATGCTGAAAACGATCTGG
The DNA here is from genome assembly GCA_020426865.1 of Planctomycetales bacterium. GTDB lineage: Bacteria > Planctomycetota > Planctomycetia > Pirellulales > Pirellulaceae > JAGQPD01. The sequence continues at coordinate 26,733 of JAGQPD010000106.1, read as the reverse complement.
ATCGCGCGTGGCATTTGCTTTACGGTGAGAGTTTCTATCGCGAGAATCGGGCCGTTTTGTTAGCAAACTTGGCGGACACTTTTACGATCTCTGGTCGTAATCAAGAGGCAATCGAGGCTTTGCATTCGGCAGTCGACGAATGGCAACAATTGGTGGAAACAGAAGGAGTTAGCCCGGATCGAGTCTACCGCTTGGCATGTTGCTACTTGTCTTTGGCACAGCTATTCACGGAACAGCAGTCTGATGAAGCCAAACAATGGCTAGAGCTGAACGATGTGCTGGTACCGCATCTCTTGGAATTGAAATACCCTAAAGCGGCCTCTTTGGCCCTTGCGCACATTATTGCCAAGGCGGAAAACTTCTGCGTTTCGGGCAACGATTCACAAGTCCTCGACCAGCTCGCATCATTCAAGGAATCTGTTGCTCCGTTTCAGGGCAGCCTAAACGACTCGCAGCTGCAGTGGTTACAAGGTAAAGCGCAGTTTCTTGAAGCAAATCTCTCTGGAAATTCGACTTCCGCGGATCAAGCGGCGTTGCTAGCTCAGGCACTCGATAACATTGAATCTGCAGCGCGTAGCGGCGCCTACCGCATTTCCTACCAGGCCAATCGCTTTCTACTCAAGGCGTTATGCGAGAGCCACCCTGACCTGATCAACGATGCCTCACGGGCTCAACGTGTTGTACGGGCTTGGGTCACTAGTTGCCCGGAATCGCCCGAAGCCTGGCATTGGTGTGCTTTGGTTCAGTACATGCAAGAAGATGTGCAGTCAGCGCAAGCTTCGATCCAAAAGGCTCTTCAGCTGCGTGCGTCTGAGGCCACTGTTGAAGATGAACTGCTATTGGCTACCATAGCCCACAAGCTGAATTCCGCTTCGTCGGCAAGATTGTTGCAATCAGCTGTCGCCCGGGCAGAACTCATCGAGCAAAAATCGTCGCACCTGGAATTCCTGCTTTCACTCGTCAGCAATCAGAAGTAGATCTATCAACACTTTCGCGATTACCATGAGGGTATGCGAATCATTAGGTGAACCGACGTCAAGCCGCGTAGCGAGTGCTGGCTCGATGTGGATTCATTCTTGCCAAAGCTGTCATCACGCATTAGTACGACAGGATTAGGGACGTCGTATCCCCAGGAACGAATTCATGGGCGAGCTTGCATCGGTAACTTCCGTGGGCACTTCACGAACTGATTTCGCTGACGATCTGTACAAATTCCCATCCGGCAACTGGAAGCTACATCCGTCCGGCCTGCCGGGCCCAGAGCGGGAGAGTTAGTTGTGGCGTCGGTTAGCGAAGAGTGTCCAATTTCTTTGCCGCCACAACACGCTATCTTCCTGCGCCCATTTTCTTGCCTAAAAACAAACCGTATCATATTAGTCATTCCCCTGCTGACCCATGCGGTCTGCCTGCATTCCCCTCCTCAATCTCAAAGGCTTGCACCTGTGAAAACTCATTCGATTTGTTTGTTCGCCCTTCTTTACCTGACAAATTGCAGTTCGCCAGTATGGGCAGCTGAGCCGCAGAAACCGGTTCGTATGGGTTGCGGCATCATGACTTTTGACACGGTACCAGGCTGGGGATTGCGCCCGGACGGCAAGTCGGCTTTAGGCTCGACTCACGGTGCGGTGGTCATCGACAAAGCAGGAAACATCTATACCAGCGCCAAGGCTGGAGTTTTCGTGTTTTCGCCCGAAGGGCAGGTGATTCATTCCTACTTGGGTGACGACTATTCGAATATCCACGACATGGAAATCAGGGACGAAGAGAGCGGCGAATTTATCTACGGAGCCAGGAACAACAATGCGGAAGGAATAAAATTCTCGATCCGTACGGGTGAAATTGTCTTACGGCTGCCGTTTCCCAAGGAATCAGGCCTAGGATTGGACAAGTTCAATCCGACGGCGATCACTGTCGCCGCCAACGGCGACATCTTTCTGTCCAACGGCTACGCCAGCAATCACATCTTCAAGTTCGACAAGACTGGCAAGTATCTGATGCACTTTGGCACCAAAGGGAATGATCTGAAACAATTCAACACCGCCCACGGCATGACACTTGACACTCGCTATGATCCGCCGCGATTGTTGATCTGTGATCGCAATCACGAACCGAAGGGCCGCCTCCTGCACTACGATCTGGACGGCAACTACATCGACGAAGTCATCACCGGACTTGGAATGCCTACGTCGGCCGCTGTCCAAGGTGACTATGTCTCCGTACCCGATCTGCAAGGCCGACTCGTGATTCTCGACAAGAACAATACCATCATGGCTGTACTCGGCCATAACCCCGATCCCGCGCGAGGGGGAAGCTACAATATTCCGCAAGATCAATGGATCGAGGGGATTTTCAGTGGTACCCACGGTTCGTATTGGGATAAAGACGGCAATCTCTATGTCCAGGACTGGAACGTGTCCGGGCGGATCATGAAGTTGGTGCGGGTCAAATAGTAGAACGATTGGCGTCCTATGTCGGCCATTGAATCCGCTCAAAGAGCTGACGCAGTTTATTGCCACGCTCCGGGTGCACGCTTTCGACAAAGGCAATGCGCCCGGATAGATGGGCGCGAAAATCATTGCGACGATCGCGATTCTGGCCGTCCGGACCGTGTCGTACACAATTCGTCAGGATGGCCTTGAGCACGTCGTAGTCTGTGCGGGTGATATTCAATCGGTCGTTGACGACCAAGCCGGTCAAGAACTGCCGTCCCGCGCTCGGCATCACTCGGGTCTTGCGGAAATGGATTCGAAAACCTTCTTCCATGACGATGGCGTAGATGTACGGCAAGCGACGGTGGATATCGCGCGTCGCCGGGGAATCGCTGGAGAACGCCAAGTCATCGGCGTAACGCGTGTACGTTAGCTCCATCTTTCGAGCCAATCCGGATAGCCGGCAATCCAGCCGAAACGCGGCAAGATTGGCGAGCGTGGGCGATGAGGGAGCGCCCTGGGGCAAATGGGGTGTTGCATATAGGGCCTCGATATAGCGCAAGCGTTGCCGCGGCAACTGCTCCCTCATGTCCTGCCACACATCGTGGGGTGCCGAGTTGGTACATAATCCTGCCAACAATACCGAAACGGCGTCGGGATAACCCGCACTCTGAAAAATGCCACGTACCCACGACCGCGTCACGGTAGGAAAAAAATCCTCCAGGTCAATCTTCGTAACGCACGCCCGGCCGACATGTGGGGCTGCGAACGTGTTGATCGACTTGCCGCGACGAAATCCGTGAACCGATTCGTGGACAGGAATCTGCGACAGAATTTCCGAGGAGATTTGTCGCTGTATTGCCTTCAACCGCGACTTGGGTGCCTCGATCAAACGCACGGCCCCGAATCGTTTGGATAACACGCGATAACAGTAATGCCTCGAACGCCCACGACCGGGTGTATACTCGAGCGACCGGATGTCAGCCAGCCAATCCAATTGTTTGAACGATACGTTCAGCCATGCGGCTAGTTCGCGTGGTGTGCGTATTTCAGGGACATGCCACTGACTGGCAGCCGACACCGGTCGCATTTCGGTCCCCCGCGGCCGCCAGGAAACGACCCGCGGCTTGACCCTGTCTCTATCCTGCGGACCACTTTGGTTCGCCATGACCAAGCCTTTCAAATCGCCGTCGCGCCGTTCGCAAGATGCGACGCATATGGGTTGTTCACGCGCGGTAACAAGGCTGCCGGCGACAGAATGCAACAACGAGTCTGGTTGGGCGTGAGCGGCTATGCGAAGGCTCGCATCTTTGCTCACGCCACGAGATGTCACTCCTTCACGGTTCCCTGGGGTAACCCCAGAGAGTTTCCACCGGCACATCGGCTAGTCGAAACAAGCTTGACGCATTCCGCCACCGCGCAGCCCAACCGAGTATCGCAGATTGCGTCAATGGGAGCAACGCGCGGCGCTCGACTTAGCGCCCCTTAACAGCAAAGACCCGGACGCTCGCGGCGTACTGATTCACATCATGGCGCCGCAATAGTTCGGCCAACTGTGCATGAACCTGGCTGACGACGGCCTTGCTGGGTTGGCAGCATCCGCCCGGTTCGACTACCGCCAACGAGTCGTTACTCTCGGGCGCCGGGGCACAGCAGGCGGCATTTTCTGCCTTGGCGTAGGCGTTCAAGTCGGCACCGGTGTCCACGATCTCCACCGCTGAAAACCCCGCTTCAAGCAATAGCTCGTGATAGTCGTCGATGGGGATCGCACCGGCAATACAGCCAATGTAAGCCGCTACGCTTTCGCGAATCTCATCAGGAAGCATCGTCTTCAAGGCAATGTCGCTGACGGCAACGCGTCCTCCTGGCTTCAGCACGCGATGAACCTCCCGCAACACAGCCGACTTGTCGGGAGCAAGATTGATCACGCAATTGCTGATCACACAGTCGACCGATCCGTCAGGCAATGGAATCTGGTCGATCGTCGATTGGTGGAATTCAACGTTTTCAATCGGCTGACCGGCGCTCCCCTTTGCGGCATTGCGTCTTGCCAGTTCGATCATCTCGTGACTCATGTCGATTCCGACCGCCTTCCCCAACGGGGCCACCTTGGGGGCAGCCAGCAACACGTCCAAGCCACCACCGCAACCCAAATCGACGACAACTTCGCCGGGCCGTAGTCTGGCCGTGGCCACCGGGTTGCCACACGAGAGGCCCATGTTAGCCTCCGCCGGAATCGATGACAGTTCAGTGGCCGTGTAGCCAAATGCCTCCGCCACCGCTCGGACCCCCGCGTGATCGCTGGAAAGACCTCGCTTCGCTACCGAAGAATATTGCGAATTCACTTGATCGAGAATCGTCTGTTTGTCCGTCATGATCTCATCCGTTCATTTCACATTCCGGTCGATGAAAGGCTCACGCTCTACCCATTAGCCTACATCCTTTAGCAAATTCGGCAACCCCGCCACGAATTCACGGATCTCGTCCCGCACTCGCCGGTAATGCACCAGACGTTCCTCGTCCGTCGCGGCTGAACTCGCCAGTTTCGGCGGATCATCGAATTGATGACGAATGATCTGGGCATCACCCCGAAATGTCGGACAAGTTTCCGCCGCATGATCACAAACCGCTATAACATAGTCAAAGGGAATCTCGGCCAGCTCGTCGACATGCTTCGAGTACTGTCCGCCAATATCCACTCCCGCCTCGGCCATCACCGACATGGCGTACGGATTCATGCCGTGCGTAGCAACTCCCGCCGAATAGGCCTCAACGTCATCGGCAATCAAATGCCGCGCCCAACCCTCGGCCATCTGGCTGCGGCATGAATTGCCAGTACATAAAAATAAAACCTTCAACATGCAACGAACTCCTGTACCATTGATCCCCAACTTTTGAAAGCACGCCGACCATCAGCAAATCCAAACGCCTTCGCAGGTATCTTCGGCCATCGAGCTGCGCCCGTCAATGCAGTTCCGTGGCTCGGTGGCTCCGCGAAATATTTCGCCCGCGAATGAACGAGAAGCTCAATGGGATTTGCCACCGCGTGTTGTGTAATGGTAAATTGGGACGGCTGGGACAGCCGTGGAACAAAAGAACCACCGCCGTTGCCGGCGGTGGTTCGGTGCGTGTTACAGCTTTCGGAGGTGCTGTGCGGTGTCAGGCCAGTTTTTCGGCCAGGGTGTTTTGTTGAGAGTTTTGGTTATTCCAAGGTGTTCGTGGAGACCGAAGCGGGTACGGCGATATCGAGAAAGCCCATAAGACTGCGACTGCGGTAGGGTTCCTGGAGTTTGCGAACGGCCTTGGATTCGATCTGTCGGACCCGCTCGCGAGTCACTGAAAAGATCTGGCCAACCTCTTCCAAGGTATACGAGTAGCCGTCGGTCAGGCCGTATCGCAGGCGGAGGATCTCGCGTTCGCGATAGTTCAACGCTTCCATGGCCTCGTCGATGCGTTTCTTTAGCGCCTCTTGGTTGGCATCGTACAACGGGTCATCATCACGATGATCTTCGAGGAATTCGCCGAAGTAGCTATCCTCATGGTCGCCGACTGGCTGATCAAGCGACAGTGGTTGGCGCGACATTCGCATGATGCAACGGGCTTCGTCGATGGTCATTTTCGCTCGTTCGGCGAGTTCTTCCGCCGACGGTTCGCGGCCCAGTTCCTGGACGAGTTCGCGAGTTACTAGCCGCACTTTGCTCATTGTGTCGATCATATGCACGGGAACGCGGATCGTGCGACTTTGGTCGGCAATGGCACGCGTGATCGCTTGGCGAATCCACCAGGTGGCATAAGTGGAGAACTTATAACCACGTGCGTGCTCGAACTTATCGACCGCTCGCATCAAGCCGGTATTACCTTCCTGGATCAAATCCAAGAAGCTTAGGCCGCGGTTGCGGTATTTTTTTGCGATGGACACCACCAGTCGCAGGTTGCCGGCGGACAGGTGACGTTTGGCGGCATCGTAGTGTTTGCGGTACCCTTTGGTGCGCTCGATTCGCCGTTTCAATGTAGCTGGACTTTCCAACGTGATCCGCATCAGATAGTGCAATTCGGCGCGAAGCTCGTCAAACGAACGCCCGACGTCGAGTCCACGCCGAGTTTCTTGAATCTGCAGCAACAGTTCGTGCATTCGAGCGGAGATTTGTTCCAGTTGTTCGTACAGCGGCAACAGGCGTTGCGTACGCAGGTTCAGTTCTTCGACCAGGCGGCCGGATCGATAGCGGCGCCGGACCATCCGGCGCCAGGCAATTTTGCGTTCTTTCTTCGGTACATTCTTATTGATCGCCAGCCGATAATCGCGATGGTTCTGGACGAGCAGATGCCGCAACGTGTTGAGGTTGGGGCCCAACCGCTTCATCATGCGTTTCTTTTCGGTCGTATTCGTCACGGAGACTTCAATCGTGCGGTCCAACCGCAGTTCACCGGTCCGGACCTTATCCAATGCCCCGGCCGCTCCCTGTAAGATGAAGTCCGACGTTAACATACTGATCCGAAACCGCTTCCGCCAGCGATCGATCTCGCGCGCGGCCGCAACTTCCTCGGTGCGGCTGAGCATGCAGATTTCTCCCATCTGCATCAGGTACATCCGGACGGGGTCGTCAATGGCGGCATCGCCGATGTCCTTGGCGGTGAGGTACTGTTGTTCGTCATCGTCGGAGTGGTCGTCATCGGCGTGTTGATCGGAGCCATCTTCATCGTCGTAGAAGTCGTCGTGGCCATCCCGATCGTCGGCAAAATCCAGATTGCGATCTTGGTTTCCCGGTCGCGAACTGGACTTGCGAGGGGCGGCCGAGTCCGCCTTTTTCTTGCCGCGTTGAGGGGCCGGTTGGGATTGGGCTTTGGACACAGATGCTCTCCTGGTGAATTGTAAAAGCCGCGTGCCTCGCCGAAACACGAGGACGCTTGCCCCTCAATGCACCATCGATGCCAAAGCCGACATCGGCCGCACACAAATCGCCATAACTCTTTATAAAATAACGACTTACAACATGTAGCCCGGCGGCAACAGGCCATGGAGATGTGGTTTTATCGCTGCATCCCTGATGCAAAACGACAACAGGCCTTTTGCGAGAGGTCAGTCCTGACTGGCTGCGACGACTCTCAACACAGCACCCTGGCGGCGGAGCAGCAGCCGTCCCTGCATTGGCAGCACCCACAGGTAGACAGCGCCGAGTGCCGCCAACAGCACGAGCGACGACAGCGTATAGACGGGCACCCACCTCGTACCGCCATAAAAATGCCACAACCAATAGACCACATACGGCACGGCGATCGGGATTTGCACGAATGGCAAGGTCATCGCAAAGACGACGTGTAAGAGCACGTTCACGAGTTTAACTCGCGACCGCCTCATCGTGCGCGTCGCCGCGGGCATGGGAGAGAGGACGGAGATGAAGTTACCGAACATGCAGCAAACCAAAAATCCGGAGCCACACTGCACGATCGTCCCTAGGTAACCGTCCACACTGGCGCGGGTCATGAACTGCGCGACGGAAACCATCACAAGACTGATGCCAAAGCCGATCGGAAGACACGACAGATTCTTGGCAAGCAGCAGATTTCTACGCGACAGCGGCACGAGCATGTAAGTGCGAAAACCGTCGCGATCAAAACCGAACTGATTCATCAGTAGCTGGAGGATCGAGAGGACGGAAAACACGCCTGCTCCCATCAACAATAGCGGTCGGTAAATGACCGGCATTTTGCTCAGTTCGTCGTGTGTCGAGAACATGGCGGGGATCAACGACAAACCGACGACCATCGGGGGGACGAGGAGTGCCATGCGAATCTCGGGAGCTCGCAGGAGATGTCGAAGATGAATACGAGTAAAATCGAGCACAACATCTGGAATACCAGGGACGTGAATCTTTCGAAAGGAACTGGCATCATGCTTATTCGTCACTTGCGGATCCGGCGCCGAATGTTTGGCGCCGGAGCGAACGGTGTGCATATGCCCGAGACGGTAGTAGCGTATGGTCGAGCGATAACCACGACGCAGACTGACCGCGGCCACGCCGGCGGCAAGGAATGTCGTAACCATTGCAGGCCAGTAGCGGTGTTGTGCTAAAGTCTTTACACCAAGTCCCAACCATCCTGGCGGCAAGGCGGCATGCAACAGTGCGATGGTTTGCTCGTCAAGCGAGGGCGGTTTTGTCGTGGCCGGCGAGGGAACCGGAGGTTCTATCTCTGCGGCACGACGATTGAATTCGGCGGGCTCGATCTGGCCCTCCTGCAGTTCCTGCCGCAAATCCGACATGTCGCGCTCATAGCGTTCCAACTCCTGCTGCAACTGCTGCTGGGAAGTTTGCCGCGATTGGCGACTCTTCCGCATGACATAGACATTGAACAATTGGGGGGCTTGAGACAGGAACATAATGATCATTCCCATCGTGACGATTACGGTCCGTCGCTTTCGCGGGTTTTCCATCAGTGCGGCGATCCAGCCGCGCAGCTGATACGTAATCGCCGTAATCATTGCCAGCTGACTGGCCAGCAGCGGGAGGACGACGAACATGCCCATCCCATGCGTGACGATTTGTGCCAAGGCCAGCCCCAGCATGGCCGGCAGGAATGCGACCATCGACAGATTGAACCACGAGCAGAGGTAGTTCAAGAAGAACGCACTGCGCAATGAGATCGGCAGATGCATTAGCTTCTCGAACGACACGGTCTCGGAACGCTGAAGTTCAGTGACTAGACCGATGATCCAGAAAAAGAGGAAGGCCGCCATGATCACGTCCCAGACGACAATTAGCGTGGACGCTGGCACTTTGGCGAGCAGAAAAAGTCCCAGCCCGAACGCCAGAACAAGCGAACTGATCGACAGCGCGATGACAATGACTCCCAAGACGGAACTGAGAACGGCCCCCACGGACCCACCATGGACAAGCTGATTAATCGCGATCCGCCAACGCACCCAGACAAGGACTTTGAGTTGCTCGAGGTTCATACAGCACGATCTTTCAGCCAACTCACTTCCACTCGCGTCTCTTCGTGGTTGCCGACACGTTGCAGGAACAGCGACTCGAGTGAACCGTCTTGCTTCAGCTCATCGAGCGGCCCTTGTTCGATCAGTTTGCCGTGGGCGATGATCCCCACGTCGGTACACAGGCGTTCGACGATTTCGAGTACGTGGCTGGTGAGGAATACCGTGGAACCACGGGCCACGAAGTCGGAGAGGATATCCCGAATGGCCCGCGAGGTCACCGCATCGACTCCTTCGAACGGTTCGTCCAGGAACAGCAGATCTGGATTAGGCAGCAGTGCAGCGGCCAGGGACAACTTCTTCTTCATTCCGTGCGAGTATTCCAATGTCAGCTTCTTGTGTTCGTCCTGCAATCCCAGAACGGAAAGCAAGTCTTCACTGCGTTGCTGGATGGTATCGACCGGCATAAGATACATCCGGCCGACGAATGTCAGGTACTCGCGGGCGGTCAGGTTGTCGAACAGGCCCAAGTTTTCCGGGACAACGCCAATGCGTTTTTTGATCGCCAGCTGTTCCTGATCCTGGCGCACCGATTCACCGAGAATGCGCATCGAGCCGGACGTTGGTTCGAGCAACCCGGTCAACATCTTGATGGTGGTCGACTTTCCTGCCCCGTTGGGCCCGAGAAATCCGTAGAACGATCCCCAGCGGACTCGCAAGTTCACGTCATCCACAGCGCGCACGTCCCCAAACGCACGCGTCAGGTTTTCACTTTCGATCGCCCAGTCTGTTTCCATCTTTTGGTAGTCCGTGAAATATGGAGAGATTCGCCGGCGGCCGGACATTCTTGACCATGCTTGACCATGCTTGACCATGCTTGACCATGCTTGACCATGCTTGACCATGCTTGACCATGCTTGGCCATGCTTGACCATTTTTTGCCCGTCTTGGCAGACAAATCTTGCCCGACAGCGACATTGCTCGTTCTTGAAAAAATATCTAAGCTACGGCTATGAAACAGGATGTGATTTGTCTGTATGAAGATGCGATGACCTCACGGTTAAGGCCCATGGCGTTGGGCCGTCCGGCTTACGCGATCTTTTGTGGCGGCAATCGGTTGTGGGAACTGGTTGCCGAGTTACGACTACCTTTGTACGGCATGGTGCGGGACCATCTGCGCGACATACAGACGCTTGATTATACGGATATTCAACCGGTTGAACAGCTGGAAACCACCGGCCACGTGCTGCTCGTCAATGCTCGGCTACTTCCCAGTTGCGAAGTCCGTGAAACGATACTGGGTGTTTTAAGGGACGACGCGGAACAGGTCTTGACGGTTGACGGACAGATCGCCATGGCCAAGATGCGCGGAACTGATCTAAACCTACGTCGATACGATTCCAACGACGCATTCCAGCAGCTCAGCCAGCTACCTGCTTTCGCAACGTTGCCTCGGCGGGCGGTGCAGCTGCCGCTGCTGAACCATGCTCACGAAGTCGTAGCGCACCACGAGTCGATGTTGGCGGGTAACCTGGCCTATCGGATCGAACAAGGTGGGTATCGCGAAATTGCCAATGGCGTATTTGCCGCCGAACAGGTTGCAGGTTGCGAGGGGGCGGCCTTTGATACCAGCAAGGGACCGGTTGTCCTGGAAGCAGAATTTACCTTAGGGCCATTCAGTTATTTGGTAGGGCCGGTCTATGTCGGACGTGGGACGCGCGTGACGGAACGGTCGACTCTAAAAAATGGCGTCGCTGTAGGAGCCCGCTGTAAGATCGGTGGCGAGGTAGCTGCGTCGATGATGGAATCGTATTCCAACAAGCAGCACGACGGTTTTCTTGGTCACAGTTATATTGGCAGTTGGGTGAACCTTGGTGCGGGAACGTCCAACAGCGATTTGAAGAACACGTATGGCGAAATCCGCGTGGAATATCCGTATGGACGAGTCGCGACCGGGCTTCAGTTCTTTGGCTGTTGCGTGGGCGACTACACCAAGTCAGCGATTCAAACCGGCATCTTCACGGGAAAGCTAATTGGGACCTGCAGCATGCTGTATGGGATGGTGACTTCGAACGTCCCTAGTTTCGTGAACTATGCAAAGACGCTGGGGCACGTCAGCGAAATGTCGCCCGACGTCGTGGTCGCGATGCAGCAGCGGATGTGGGCTCGCCGACATCGACAGCAGCGTTCGTGTGATGTGCAGCTATTGCGCGATATGCACGAGTTAACGCGGGACGAACGCGCCACATTCGATGCGGACTTGACTGTCGAACCGCCGCGTTTCTAAGCCAAGCAGTCGATCAATCGCGAAGCGCCCTGTCAAAATCGCCGCTCCGCAGCAATAATAGGCAGACCGAGCGGCATACATCGCGACGATGTAACGCGACGAAGCGAGTGATTTGGAAGCCTGACAATGCAACTGCCTGAATACTACCAACGTGGCCGATTCGGCTTATCGTTCGAGCTGTTTCCTCCCAAGACGCCGGCCGGACAGGACGCCCTGTTATCGCATGTACGACGATTGGCGGAGTTCTCACCGGACTATATCACATGCACGTACGGTGCCGGCGGATCGACCCGTGACAAGACGCTGCAAATCGTCTCACGGGTCAAGGCGGAGTTCGGGATTGCTGTTGCGTCGCATTTGACGTGTGTGGCAGCAACCGTGGAACAATTACGAGATTACTTGCAGCAGGCCCGACGGCAGCAAGTCGATTACATTGTGGCACTCCGGGGTGATCCGCCGCAGGGGAGCACGGAATTCGTGGCGGTTGACGGAGGCCTGCGCTACGCCAACGAACTGGTCGCGCTCATTCGCCGCGAGTATTCGGAATTTGGTGTCGCTGTTGCCGGATATCCGGAGGTGCATCAAGAGGCGCCGAACGCCGAGGAGGATCTGCGAAACCTGAAACGCAAGGTCGACAGCGGCGCAGACATCATCATTACTCAGCTATTTTACCAGAACGGCGACTTCTTTCGATTTCAAGACCGCTGTCGTTCGTTGGGCATAACGGTACCGATCGTTCCGGGGATCCTGCCGGTGACAAATCTCGGTCAGATTCAACGGATCACGACATTATGCAAGGCCTCCCTCCCCCGCGACTTCGTCGCTCGGCTCGGCCAGCATGACGACGAGCAATGGCAGATGCAAGTGGGCATCGAGCAGGCAACAGAACAAGTCCGCAGGTTGATCGAAGGAGGCGTATCCGGAGTACACTTTTACGTCCTCAACAAATCGCAGGCGACGAGTGCCGTGCTCGACAACCTGCAAATCAAACGTGCCGGGCATTAATTGCCGCACGTCGCTGACCCCGCAGATCGCAGCAACTCGTGAAAGTGGCGTTGCACCGTTTGAGGATAACGCACAAGAACATTTGCAGATTCGTTCGAATCGATCCGGTTCAGGTGAGTGAACGCGACCAGCGATTCGGGGCGTACACCTCGACGGCGGGACAAGTACAAGAAATCGCACAGCGCCTGAGCCGGCATCGCAATCAGGCCGTCCTGCGGTGGAGCATAGACGCGACTTTGCACGCAAACAAACTCCAGTCGCCCCAGCGGTGTTGTTCGTCGCCTTGCTCGGGGACTACGTCGATCGGTCACGCACGTAATTATCGTCGGCACTTGCAGAACGATGTTGTGAAGCTGCAACGCGTAATGGCCCGATAGATATGCGTGCGAATCGATCGCTTGCACCAGCGTCTCGAGACTCACCGCGCCAGGTCGGCCGTACAGACCATGTGCATATTTTTCGATTATGCGATGCTTTCGCAGCCGTGATAGCTCGACGTTCAACGCCACGGGTGAGACCCCCGCAACATGCGTCAACTCGGTGATCGTGTACAGCGTCTTGCCGTGACGCACGTGCTGATCCTCCAAATACTCCCGCCACTGGCTACTCTTCATGGATGATAATCCTGCAATCGAAGGCGATTCAGGATCACATCCATCACCGCCTCCCAGATCATCGGGGCACCACCAGCCGTCAACAAGTTGCTGCCTACGGAAGGTTCGACTTGACTGGCTATTATCTGGTCCACTTCCCGGATATGTACAGACGACATGTCATCTAGATGACCTAAGCGGTCCCTCACGTCCTTGGCTGAAAGAGATAGTCCTCGAAACTTCTCTAACACGCGAGTATCCGAATCGCCTTTCAACGTACTCTGGAATAGAAACAGATCGAGAATATCACGGGCCTGCACAAAACGACGACAAATAATCGCCACAACTTTGCTTTCGATCATGTCCGCATCGGACGTCGTAAGGAAGACCGTACCAGCAACCGTGCGCACGGTTGGACGATCAAAACATGGGATAGGAGTGATCTGGAACGGGATTTCGATTCGACTCCCGACCGTGGCAGTTGGATAGAATGCCAATTCCAACGAACATACCGCGGGCGAATCGGCCGATGGTCCGGCGACCCCTCGCACATCGCCGTCGTGCCCCAACTGCCGCCTGATTTCGGGGACGACGTTTCCCCGCAAGAACTCCTGTAATTCCGTCGTTGACACCCTGGTGTTTGCGCGCTGCGAGTTCACCCCCGTCGACCTTTTTCAACCGCTGCGGGACGCCAACCTCTCCGCCATTGTTTTTTGGGATTGCACACCCAACAACGCGACCCTCGACGGTGTCCGGCAGATAAAGAATCTTCGGAAGCTTGCCTTTCGCAATGGCAACGTCGACCGGACGGCTGTTGAAGCGCTCAAGCGGTCGCGGCCTGAGTGGGAGATTGTGATCTCGAATCGGCAGGGAACCGAGAAACTTGAGGAGTGACACCTCCTTATTTGACGGGGCGTAGCGACTGCTAGCCGCGAAGAACCTGTCGGTGGCAACGAGCACGAGCGCCACAATCGCCAACTCTCGTGAAAATCACGTTCGATCAGATCGCTTCGCCACTGATGTCGGACGGCAGCGCATCTCTCAGTTTTTTGATGGCACGAACGTAGCGATTACTAGCCGCGGTCGGCGAGAGATTGAGGACTTGCGCTACTTCGGCATTGGTCAGCTGTTCAAAATGACGCAGTGCCAGGACTTCGCGGTCGATTGCCTGCAGCTGCGACAAAGCCTCCTCGACTTTTAGTCGCACTTCTGCCCGAATAACGGCTTTGGTGACGGATGTCATGCTGTCCGCTAGTTCCGCGGCAAGATCAATCGACGAGGCCTCTGGCATCCCTCGCTCCATCATACGAACTTCGCGCAGCATTGTGCGTTTCTTGGCCTGCAGATGGTGTCGGTGTACGTCCACTAGCTTTTGGCCTGCAATCATCCGCAACCAAAGATACGGCGGCATTTGGTTCGCATCGTACTCGCCTCGTCGTCGGTGTGCTTCGAGATAGGCTTCCTGCAGGATGTCTGATATATCAATCCGTTCACGAAGTCGAGGGTCCATTCTCAGTCCCAGCATAGCGCGCAGTCGCTGGCGATGGCCGCTGAAGACACGCTCGAATTCTTCATTGTTCATGGCTGCATCCTAGCCTCTTTTTGGCTCGACCTAATAAGTGTATCCGAGGATTCGTCCCCGTCGTCCACCCATATGTTTGTTTTTTTACCGGGTGGTACTCGCGAACTTGGGGTTTAGCGGAACGGCGCAAGCCGTCCGGTGCTGTAGAACGGCGCAAGCCGTCCGGGGGTGTAGAACCGGAGGGCTTGCGCCCTTCCGCTACGGAGGTGATCGTGAGTTTGAATTTCGCGGCACGATGGAACAAAATGGTAATGGTGACAGAATAAACAACAGTGGTTTGCTGATGGACGAATATACTCGAAATCCAATCGAGGAGCTCTTCGAACGCTTTCTTAACGAACGGCGACAAGGAAAATCCGTCTCGATTGAGTCATTCGCCGATCGCTACCCTCCCGCGTTGGCTCAAGAAATCCGCAGTCTCTTTCCGGCGATTGCCGTGTTGGAGGACATCTACCGACCGAACAGTCCCCCAGTAGAATTGGCGGACGGAAAGGATTTGAAGGGAACTCGTTTTGGCGACTATGAGCTGCTTGCGGAAGCGGGGCGTGGCGGGATGGGCGTCGTCTATCATGCACGTCATTGTTCGCTGGGCAAAGAGGTCGCGGTTAAGGTCTTGCCGCGTCACCTTGCGAGCGAGGCGTACAAGTTGCGATTTTTGCGTGAAGCTCGTTCGGCAGCACGGCTTCACCACAGCAATATCGTCCCCGTCTTCGATTTCGGCACTCAGGGAGTTAATTACTATTATGTCATGCAGTACATTCGCGGCCAGAGTCTCGCCAGCCTGCTCCGCTCGGCCACGGAACGGGCTAGTGACTTAACAGCAAGCCGGAAGCTGATCTTTGGTTCTGTTGGTCAGGACCATGCGACCTTGAGGTCGCCACCGGACAGCCACGATATCGGCACTCGCGACACGCTTCCCATTTCCCATGCGGCGTCAGCGACAGATTCAGCGAGGCTGGGCGTGTCGGGGGGCGGCCGGGAATTCTGGAAGTTGGTGGCGGAGATCGGGCTGCAGGTCGCAGAGGGTTTGTCACACGCCCATAGCCGTAATGTGATCCATCGAGACATCAAGCCGGGGAATTTGTTGATTGACGACAACGGCCACGTCTGGATTGCAGACTTCGGGCTCGCCAAATCGGATGAAGAGGACGAGCTGACGCGGACGGGAGACATCCTGGGCACGCTTCGATACCTTGCCCCAGAAACATTGCATGGCAAGGTTGACGAACGGAGCGATATCTGCAGTCTCGGATTGACTCTTTATGAATTGGCTGCACAGCGTCCGGCCTATTGCCAAGTCGACCGACCCGCGTTGCTCCACCAGATAACGGAATCGAATCCGGACGCGCTGAGCACAACATGTCGGGGGATTCCCTATGACTTAGAGACGATCATTCACAAGGCGATCGAGCGCGATCCCAGCGACCGCTATCAAACGGCGCGTGAACTGGCCGGCGACCTGCAGCGTTTCTTGAACAGCGAGCCAATCCATGCGCGGCGGACATCATTGGCTGGGGTGCTCGCGCGCTGGGCAAGACGCAATCCTGCACTGGCGTTTGCGACGTCGACGATTCTGGTCTTGCTGGTTGCTGCGTCAGCGGTTTCCACACTGGTGGCTTACCGTTTTTCTGTTATATCCGACGATCTCAGGAACGCGCTCAACGTGTCGCAGGAGATGCAGCGAACGGCATCGCAAGCCGAATTGAAATCGAAAAAACACTTGTATGACGCGAGTGTCATCGCCGCTCGGTCGTCGCTAGTAACGGGAATGCCGGCCCAACGCCACGCGGCGCTACATTCGATACGTATCGCGGAACCGCTCGTCGACCCGTTGGGCCTCGACGAGCGTGCGCGATCGGAATTGCAGTCGCTCGCGATTAAGGCTTTGAGTCTGGTAGACGTTTCACCCGTATGGGAAGTTGACAACAGGCAAGCCGGAAGAGACCCCTGGGCAATGGCGTACCCGGAATGCGATCTCTACATCACGAGCAAGTTTTGGCCAGCCAGACAATTGCAATTGCGACGAATCTCGGATGGGTCATTGTGGACAACAACGGAAGAAACCGCGGATGGAATTCATTGGTTTCAGTACAACACACAACATCGTCTGCTGGCGATCGTCCACGGCCCCTACCCCGGCAATCTGCCGGTTCGAATTTGGAGGGTCACACCCGACGGGCAGCTCGTCGATTTTTACTCGCGCGAACGATCGTTTACTGAGCGGGGAATTGACATTTCGTCACATTCACCGGCTTTGGGCGTAATGATCGACGACAGGACTCTCGAGATTATCTCGGCCGTCACGGGAGAAACAATTCACCAGTATCAGTTTCCATCGAACATTTATGGAGTTCGCATCGCGGCCGATGGCACCAAGGCCGTCGCCTGGGGGTTTAATTCACGTTGCTACTTGGTGGACCTCGCATCCCACACCGTGTCGCCGCTCCCTTCGGTCACAGCGAAATGGTATGTCGATCTTAGCGATGATGGACGATTGTTAGCAACACAGGACGGAAGCGTCAATGTAAGAGTCTGGGACTTGGAATCTCAGCGAGTTGTCACAAGCCTCACTACGACCTCAGAGGTGAGTCACGTCGACCTGCATCCGAACAATGAATTCGTTGTTACGGAAAGTTGGGACCATCATATTCGCATTTGGGACCGATCGGGGACGTTAGTTCTGTCCTGCCAGGGATTCCGTCCTCGATTCTCCGAGGATGGTCAACACTTGAGTTACATGCACGGACACAGAATGGGGTACTTGGAATTCACTTCGCCAAAAGCCTATAAATCGAGGTCGATGGCAACATTGCATACGATCCGGAGCGAACTATCTTCGCATGGTTTTTGGGCGATCTATTCCGACGGTGTTGCGTTCTACGATGCCGCGTTTGAGCGACGTATCGGTCGCATTCAGTTTAATGCAAGAATCCATTCTGACGGGATCCTGCTTCCCGACCAGACGGCGATCCTAGCGGTCGCACACCGTGGGATCCTGCAATGGCCTATCTCGCGCGACGGTGAAGAATGTACGATTGGCCCGCCGCTACGCATTGATTTGGGCTTCGATGCCGACGGTGAAGTGGTCACCAGCGAGACCGGCGAACTAGTGGCTGTTGGCGGACCGACTTGCTTTGCCATCATGCGGAAGCGGGAATCCGAATGGGATGTTCAGCGCATCTGTCATCCGGGAACTTGTCGTCAATTGTCCATTTCGCCCGACGGTAGATGGCTGGCCGTAGGCTACGAAGATTGCACAGTCTTCGATACTAAGACTGGAGATTCGTTGGTACATTTCGACATCGCAGGCGGCCCGCAATTCGACGGAAGCGGTCGGTACCTTGTGCTTGCTGGGCTCCAGAATCCCACGATTGTCGACACAAAGGACTGGAGCCCAACCCCGTGGGAGTATCCGGGGGTGCTGGCGCGGCAATCGGTGTTGCGACGAAGTAGCATCTCCCTTATCGCCGACGATCACGCTCGTTGTTCGAGGCTATTTGATTTTTCCGCCAATCGCCTTCTCGCCAGATTGCCAGTAGCCAACCCACGCTCGACTACCGACGAACCCTCGTTCCTTGACGGGAACGTCAGCACTGTTATGACAGCGTACCGTCACTCTGGCAATGCTCGACTGTCGATTTGGGACCTTCAGCAACTGCGATCCGAGTTAGGTGACCTCAATCTCGATTGGGACGCACCACCGATCGAACAGAGTGCCTTGCGGCCTGAAAACCCGGCTCGCTCATTCCGATTTCTCACCTATCCGACCGAACATGAACAAGTGCAACGTGATCCAGACAACGGCGGGATCGTCCTGGAAGCTCCCTGCCTTGTCGCGTCCGCCACCAATACAGCGAATCCACCGCAGCTGATCGAAACGATCTACGAATCGTCGCCAACTTCCTTCGGACGATACTCAGGCGAAACCCGGCTTTCCTGGAAGCCGCAATCTCGCGACGAGCGGCTTCGAATCCCGTTTGATGTTCCCGCTGCCGGAATCTACTCAGTTCACCTGAGCATGGGCTTGTCACCGCGACGAGGCATTTGCCGGGTGTTCGTCAATGACCACCCAGTGGGGGACGCATTGGACCGGTATACCAATCTTACCGTGGGGCTCGGAACCGACCGGTTACTTCCGCCGTCACAGGCGATCGGTCAGGTTCAGCTTCTCCAGGGCCGCAACACGGTGTCGTTCCAGATTGTTGGCCGGCACCCGGACGCGAAAGACGAGCGATTGGGGATCGACCACATTCACTTCGATCTGATCAAGTCTCCCGCTCGATAGCGGCCGATTCGTCTGATTCCGCAGGTTCTATAGATTTCTTGCTGCAGATTTCTTGTGGATACGCGGCATCTGCTCTCGGATCCATCCCTAGGGCCATCGCGCATGAGCCGTCGCCCAGCGAAAAGGGCACTCGAGGGAAAGCTTCGTTGTTTGTCATCGCCATGTCCGAAAGTGCTAAAGACGGAGAAAAACTGCATGTTGCCGCGATTCAGCAAATTACCATTCGGGGGACGTCTCCATTCCGATCGTCGTCGTATCTGGACCAGGCGCAAAGCACCTGCCATGCGGCACGGTCGACGCCGCCTTACGGGGTTGGAAGGGCTTGAGAACCGCGCGCTTCTGGCGGCCGACGCGGCGTCGTTTTTTGCTGAATTAAGGACCACCGACGCGACAGGAGATCTTGTGGTACCGTTGGCGATCAACGAGCAGGATTTCTCGATTGGCAACGATTCCGTCATCTTGGGTCTGCAATTGAGCTGGCTCGGCAGTGAAATCGGAAACGGCGCTCCGCCGACGGTTGTGGGCATCACGGATGCCCAAGGCAGCGCCGTCGATGTCCTCTATGAAAGTTCGCGGCAAGCCATCAACGAAAACAAGAGCATCTCCGTCGTGGGATTAACATTCGGCGACTACCAGATCCAGGTTGACGGCGGGTTGGCAAATCGAGCGTTCGAGCTCAGTTATTTTCTTGCCGGCGATGTCGATCACGATGGTGCGGTGACTTCGCAAGAATTGCGTGACATCCGCCGCACTCCCCTGCTTGGCTCGACCGCAGCAAACGATAGTTATCAACTCGGCGCCGACATCAATCGCGACGGTTTGATCTCGGCTCGCGACTACGCGTTGGCTAGGCGGAATGTCGGCAGCAAAGTCTTCGCACCGACACCGCTTTCGCTAAACGTCGACACGACGTTGCAACCCGATATGCCGAATTACTTCCATCCCGAAACAGGCGAGCCGGATCCCGATCGTCCGGTGGCGAAATTGCGCGGGCCGCAAGGGGAAACCGTGGACTTTGTCGCGAACGAACTCATGGTGATGACCAACGACGAGGCAACGCTTCAGAGCTTCCTCGACCGTTGGAATGGCACATTGTTGGGAACCAGCGACCTTCGTGACGCCGGCGTATCGGAAGCGACTGCAATCCACACCGTTCGCGTCGATACGTCGCTGGCAACAGACGACCCGCAGTCACTAGTCGATTTGCTCCTCGCGCGAGACCCAAGCGCCAGCGGTGAATTGGCGGTCTCCGGTTCCCAAGGAGTGCGACTATTGCACATGGCAACGACTGCGGCCGCCGGTGGACTGGAAATCGGCGTCAACTTCATTGGGCAGGGCGACCATTTTCAAGATCTCGTTTCCACCGAAAGCGGCGCGGGTGGTACGATCGACGGGGGATACAGTCGAAACGCGTTCAATTGGGACCACCTTCGCGCGGGAAGCAATCAAGACATTGGTGTCCCCGAGGCTTGGAAAGCCCTTGAGGCCGCTGGCCAGTTGCACCGTACCGTCAATCTCGCCGTGCTGGACATGGGTTTCGTCGCCTCAGCGGATGACGCGCCTGGAGCTGTCAATCATTCGACGGTCCCGTTCGCATCACCTTTGAATACTTCTAACTTGATCGGTTGCAATGGTGGCCCATGTCCCTGGCACGGAACCAACGTGTTGAGCACCGCCGCGGCCATGCCGGACAACGGGCTGGGGAGTGCCGGCACTGCCGGCCCGGTCGTCAACCCCATCCGAATTTTCACGCTCTACGATTTTGTAACGTCGATTGCGTCGGTGACACTTGCCAAAGCGGTGGGCGCTGACATTATCAACATGAGCTATTCGGCCGAGATCCCGGGCGTCTTTGGTTTTGTCAACCGGCCATTCGAACATACAACCGCATTGGTTCGAGCGACGGGAACCCTCATTTTTGCCTCGGCCGGCAACAGCGGAGACGACGTTGACGACGACGTCGAATTTCTTGGTTTGTCCTTTGAGACGGTCGACCATAGCCCCATCGAGAATCCTGGTGTGATCGGAGTTGGTGGCCTTATTGCCGGCGATACGATCCGGCACCCAAATTCCAACTATGGACATGAGGACGTTGACATTTTTGCGCCCTACACGGTATATGTCGGCCCCGACCCGTCTCGCACTGGCGATTTCGTGCGAACGGTTAACGGTACTAGCTTTGCATCACCCTACGCGGCTGGCGTCGCTGCGTTGATCTGGGCAGCTAACCCAGCGTTAAACGCCAGCGACGTGGAGACGATTCTCACCCAAACGGCTCGAGCAGGTCGCACGATAGTCGCGCCGGAAGTACCCGAGGACTTCGTGCCCAAATACGTTCATGCGGCCGGTGCCGTCGATCGTGCGTTGACAGAACGAGGTGAATTTGCGCCTTACGTCGAACCTTTGACAGAGATCGATGGCCGCAGCTATCCGCGAGGTGTCTCGGTACCCCTGCAGGTGCTCGTCGCCGATTACGAAGACGAAACGTCCGCGCTCAGCGTCCGCTGGTTTTCACATCGGTCCGCCGTGGCCATTGCGTCCGGTGACGATACAGCGATTCATAATCTTGACTACGGCAATCACAATATCCGCGTTACCGTGACCGACACGAGCGGCCGGTCCACGACCGTGTCACTCGGCACGATCACGATCACCAACAGTGCACCGACGGTGGCCATTTCGTCACCAGTCGACAATGTCACGGTCTTCGAAACGACAGACGTCGTCTTCCGTGCCCAGACTTCGGATTTCAACGAACTGGAAAACGGCGGCATTCTCGCGGGAACTCAAATCCGCTGGGAATCCAACCTGCAGGGCGTGCTTGGCACGGGGGCCGAATTGACGCGACGATTGATCGTGGGCACCCATACGATCACGTTGATCGGCACCGATTCGCAAGGGCTCTCCGATTCGGACACGATCACGGTTGTGGTCGAGCCGACGGAAACGATTCCCCCTACGGTCCGCATTGTCTCTCCAACCGGCAGTCCCCACCTGTACGTTGATCAGTTCGACCCCGTGCGTCAACAGTGGTACATCAATGTTTTCCTACAGAGTTCGATCACGGACGACCAGCCGATCATTCCGGGAAACCGACAGTGGTTCACGAATCGCGGTGACGTCCAAGCGCCGTTCTTGTCAGCCGAGGCGAATCCGCTGGTTCGGCTTTATCACAAGCCTGGAACGGTCACAACGGACCATCAGATTATCCTCGCGTACACCGACGCCGACGGAAATTCCGTGACCGATTCGATCGTAATCCGACTCGAACTGTTGATCTAATCCACAACTAGAATGCGTATAGGTGACGAAGATGCTCAAGAAGTTGTATCTAGCAAGCGTCGTGTTGTTCGGCCTCTTTTCATCCAGCCTCGGTGTCGCGGCACCGACGATTGGGCTACAAACAGATGTGACGGGAGACTCTGTAACGCTCGGCGAGACTATTCAAGTCGAAGTGTTGCTCCTCGGCCTATCGCCAGGCGACAGCCTATCGTACCTCGGTACTGACGTAAACGTTGACAACTTGACCATTCCTGCGTCACTTGCTCGTGGCGACGTTGTTCCGACGGGGAGCGACAATTTCTTTGCTGCGGGAATCGACGATGGGAGTGAAGTACTGGGGACTGCCGTCTTCGAAAGCGGACTAGCCACCGGCGGAATTCCGATCAACGCGAACGGTTCTTTCTTCCGATTCGCAACGACTCCACAATCACTCGGCACGGCCGAGATTCTCATCTCGTTCGTCGATAGCGAAGGAGAGGACGGCCTCGGGGACCCTTTGCCGATTCCACCCGCCGGAAACAAACTTGTGTTCCAGGTCGTCGCCCCACACTTGTTGGGTGACTACAATCACAACGGCACGGTTGACGCTGCCGACTACACTGTTTGGAAAGACGATTTCGGCAGCACGGCAGAACTGGATGCCGACGGCAATGGCAACGGCACCGTGGACGCAGCCGATTACACGGTCTGGAAAGACAACTTCGGAAACGGCGCTGGACTCGTCTCCGTACCCGAACCGGCCTACTCGGCCCTGTCGCTGCTGATTGTCGGAATCGTCCTTCGATCGAAGGGCCGCAATACCTCGAACCAACAAGTATTCGGGACAATCTAGGGGTCCTCGTGAGTTTTCCGCGCCGCACCGCCGACGTATTCGACTTGGAACGTCCAGCTACACGTCGGATTTCTGCCCATTCTTGAAAATATCTGGCGGGTCGCGGCGCCTTTTTTTGCTACTCAGGACGTTGGGGTAGTCCTCGCAGTGCTAACACTTTCGCGAGGAAGCTGCGCCAACGTTCCGATTACCGAAAAAGGAGACCGACCTTGTTCCGTAATTTATTTCGCCGGAGATCCCGCGCGCACACATCGCGGTTGAGCCGACCGGCCCAGCATCTGTTACTCGAGCATCTTGAAGCACGGGAGGTACTTTCTGCGGTGGCCTGGACAGCCGGCCCTTCATTGGCGGCACCGCAGTCCGAGGCTACCGCAATTCTCGCCCCTGGGGACGCGGTACTGATGATCGGGGGGAGCAGCAACGTGGTTCCGAAACTCACGACCGCGGCCACTGCTTGGACAACATCGTTCCCGTTGGACAAGGCGTTGGAAGGGCCTGGGGCAGTAACAACCTCGGCTGGCCGAATGTTTATTTTTGGGGGCCGTGATGGTACCGAGTCGACCTCGGAAGGCTGGACATACGACTATCTGGTTGGCGATCACCAGAACATCTCAGACATGACCGTCCCCCGCTTGGACTTTGGTGCAGCGATCGATTTGTCCGGCCATGCCTACGCGATCGGCGGCATCGATACCGACGGCAATATCGTATTGGATTCGGTTGAACAGTACAGTCCGTCGGCCGACACATGGTCAGACATGGAGCCGCTGCCGGAGCCACGCCGCGGAATGGCTACCGCGACCGACACTACGGGACACATTTACGTCTTTGGAGGTTCGGCGACAACGTCAACCGGCGGAATAGAAAGCACGACGTTCCGTTATGACGTTGCGTCTGATTCCTGGACGACGCTTGCCTCCATGCCATTGGCCGTACAAGATAGCGCGGCTGTTCAAGCGGAAAACGGTCTGATCTATGTGCTTGGCGGGTTGACATCGGCGGGTCCGACGGCGACCGTACAAGTCTATGACCCAGCAACTGACAGCTGGAGCACCGACACCGATCTGCCAATGTCATTGTATGCGCACGCCGCTGCAATTGATGGACTAAGTCGCATCTTGGTGGCGGGTGGGAAAGATGCCGCTGGCCAGGCCGTCCGTAACGTGTATCGCAGCCAGCGATTTGATATTCCCGAGACCGCTCCAGTGATTACGTCCCGGGCTCCAACGACGGGGTCGCTCGATAGTCCGTATACATACGATGTGAACGCCACGGCAAATCCGGAAGCGACCTATTCGCTCGTGGTGGCGCCAGCGGGCATGTCGATCGACACGCAAACGGGGGTCATCTCCTGGCAACCTGTTGAAGGACAGCACGGCGAAAACAGCGTCACGGTGCGTGCGGAGAACCGCGTCGGCTTTGTGGATCAACAGTTCGTCATCAACGTAGCGTTCGATACAACACCTCCGACCGCGCCGACAGCGTTAGCGATCGACGCGATCAGCACCAACAGTATCGACCTTAGCTGGCAGCCAGCCACCGACAACCGGGGGATTGCCTACTACGAAGTGCTCAAGGCATATCGCACGGGCTTTCGCGGTATCAAGACGGCCTACGCTGTAATTCAGACCGGAATCACCGGTACGAGTACTACCCTTTCCGGACTAGCGCCGCTCGCCACATACAAGCTCAGTATCCGTGCCGTCGACGTTGCTGGAAATGTTTCGCCCCGCTCCAACCAGGTGATCGCGCAGACACAAGCACCTCCTACGCTGCGATACTACACGAACGGATTGATGAACGGCAGTGTCAGCGTAGTGGCCAACCACGTGTTGCAGATCACGTTGGCAGCTTCGGCGAACCCCGCGCCCACGTTTGCTTTACTCGACGGGCCGGCTGGGATGACGCTCGATCCGACATCCGGCAAAGTGCAGTGGACACCGACGGCGACGGACGTGGGGCGACATACCATCTCCGTGGAAGCGACGAATTCGGTCGGCAGCGATCAGCTCGATATTCCCATCACCGTTACAGCCGATCTGCCGGTGTTGCGCCTGCAATTCGATCCCAACGCCACAGGTTCCAGCTTACCTATCGCTGGAAATCTGTTGGAAATGCTGGTCTCAGATATCAGCCTGACACCATCAACGTTCGAACTCGTCAGTGCACCTGATGGCATGACGATCGAACCGGTCACGGGACTCATTCAATGGACCCCAACGGTCGCCGACGCCGGGCCAACGCTGATTGCTGTGCGTGGCACGAACAGTGCCGGAAGCACGGACATGAACATTGGGTTCGAGACCTATTTTACTGGTAGTCCCACGAACATCCAGGTGACCGGCCAAACGCTCCTTCATCCAACCGTTACCTGGTCGGCCCCGACCGGCGCTGGCGCCGCGGAAATCGAAGGATATACCCTGCGGGCAACGACCCGATATCGCTGGGGGCGAGCATACCGTTCACACTCGGTGACGGTCGACGTTCCTGGCGGCGCCACATCGACCGAGATCCAAGGGCTACTTTCCGGCAAGACCTACAAAATCTCAATCAGTGCCTACGACGCCAACGGTCATCATGGGGCGTTCAGCACCGAAGCGGTCACGGTGGTTTCGGTACCGGCAATTCCCAACGTCAGTTGGACCGTTTCGAATCCCAACGGTGGCCCGTTGATCGCCAACCAACCGGTACATATCCAACTGAACAATATGGGCATTGACCCGGCGACGTTCGAAATCGTCGACGGCCCACTTGGCATGACAATTGACAGGGCGACCGGTTTGGCCACTTGGATGCCGGGAAGCGCCGACGTCGGTACGCACATTGTCAAGGTCAGGGCGACGAACAATGTCGGACCGCGTGACATTTCGCTCACGCTCAATGTACTTTTCTCAGGACCGGTAACGAACGCTTCTGCCGTTCGATCAGGCAACTCAGCAACCGTATCGTGGTCGGCCCCGGCGTACAACGTGTCGTCGATTGCGAGTTACCGGATCACAATGCATTGGATGTGGAGCAGTCGCCGGCGCACGCGCGTGGTAATGGTACCGGGGAACCAACTGTCAGCAGCATTGGCATTGATCCCAACGGGAGCGGTCTACCATACTGGTGTCACGATTGCTCCCGTCGATGAGTTTGGCCATATCGGCGCCTCAACGCCATTGGTTCGGTACGGGAGCGCTCCATGAAACGTCAACACAAAGCATGGTCAATCGGGTGCATGATGCTGTTGATGCTTGTGAGCAATTCGCGATCGAGCATCACGTCGGCCGACACGGTCTATTCAACGTTTGGGGTTGGTGATTCGTATGATGCGTTGAACGGCGTGGAAATCGAAGGCCCGGGTTCGGCGCTGCCGCAGTCGTTGGCGGAACAGTTCTCGCCATCGTCGAGCTATTATCTGGAAGGAATCGATCTGGCATTGTCGTCGATACGGAGCGGGCCCGGTCTGAGAGTCGAAGTCTATAATGACAACGCCGGCTCGCCGGGCAACCTTATCGAAGCCAGCCT
>JAGQPD010000105.1 GCA_020426865.1 Planctomycetales bacterium | reverse complement strand
GTCGATATCGTCGTGTGCGATCAAAGTGACCGTGCCACCGTTAGCCGTGACATTCGCACCGATTCGTAAATCGTCGACATCGTCTGCTGTGTTTCCACGAGCCGCCAACGTAATGGCGCCCGTTCCGGCGTTCGTCACCGGATCGTTAAGTTGAAGGCCGTTGTTATTGGTGCGCAGCAAGATCTCATCCCCGGCACCACCGGTCGTGATCTCCACGCCCACCAAACTGTCAACGGTTTCCACATTCACGCCGTTTCCGTCCTGGATACTAATGTCACCGGTCGCCGTAGCCGCAGCCAAATTGGTCGCGGCCACGTCAATATCGTCATTGTCAACGGACGCATCACCAATGCCAGTCCACGCTCGCAACGCCACATTTGTTGCCGTAACATTGGCCGACTCCCCATTCCGATTATCAATAATCGCGCCGCCGATAGCCGTGACTCTGGCCAGACTCGAATTGCCGCCCTGCAAATTACTGAGACGGATATCACCGGCCAAAGCGATGACGGTTATGATTCCGTTGGCCGTCACAACAACATCGGAACCGTTGGACATATTCACTTCGTTGCCGGCAAGGATATCGACGCTTCCACCCGTTGTCGGTGTCGAACGCAATTCACCGGCAGAACTAAAGAGGATATCGTTACCAACATTGAATTGAATGAGTCCGCCGTCGGTAATAACGCGTTGGTTGACGTTAATATCTTCGACGGTTCCACTTGGGATCACCAAGTTCTTCGTACCAATATCGGTAACGTTTGTATCGAACGTAACTGTGTCGGTTCCCGCTCCACCGTTGATCGTCAGGTCGGCATTGTACGCGGGATCCAAACCTCGAACGGATAACGAGTCGCCCGTGTCGCCGAGGTTTACTGTCAAAGAGTTGGTGGGATTGGGAATAATTGTATTCTCAAACGTGGTTCCCACGATCTCGATCATGCCCGCCGTCGCATTGTTCTGCAGGACCGCATCGGTATTGGCGACCGCCGCTGGCAAGTTCAAGATCGTGTTGGCGGCCGTGCCGGCGTTAATCGGCTCAAGCCCCGTGAACGTCATCATGGAACCATCGAGGTTCATGCTGCCGTCAAATCCATTCGGGCCATTGTTCGTGAACGTGATCGCTTGCGACGTAAACGGCGTGGCGTTGCCCGTGATCGTGAGCGAATCACCCGTCGACGTTGCCTGACCGGCACCATCGAACGAGAGTCCGCCAGAAGGAATCGGATTGCCGTTGCTGAAGTCCACAGTAAGACTGTCGTCACCTGCATCTCCACTCGCGGTGATGCTCGCTACTTCGGACAGAGGAAGCTCGAATTGCAGCGTCCCTCCTATTAAGAACTCGACATTCCCTGATGCATCAAGCCGGACGAGCATGTCGTCATCGCCACCCGTTCCGTCGAAAGTCACCGCGAATGGACCCGCAACGCTTGCGATGGCGTCGGGTGCCTTGATGAGTCCCCAGCCACTATCGAAATCGTAGCCCGTGGGGCCCATATCAATCGCCGTCGATTCCAGGGCGGAATTTACGCCGGCCGGAGTCAGTATGGGATTGGCCTGCAACATCAGTGCCGCAACGGCTGCGGCGTGGGGCGCCGCCGCAGACGTGCCAAAGAAGTTCGGGAATCCGTTGGGTTCGATGTCGGATCCGAAGAACGTCGTATCCGTCCCGTCTGGTGCGACGATATCCGGTGTTTGTCTTATTACCGGACCGATCAGGCTACCTGCTGTGTCGAACAGGATCGGTACGCCGCCCGCCGATGAGAAAGGCTCAAGAACCGGCGGATCGGTGCCGAACTCGGGCGTCAAGAAGTAAGGCGCTGCGCCGACCGAAGATGCACCAGCCGCGTTGGCATGCCCAAAGGATGTTCCGCTCGCGGTATCATATTCAGCAATCGTGCCGCCGAAGCGAAATAAGACGTACTTCATTAGTGATGGGTCCGAGCCGCTGAAATTGGCGATAACCAAATCGAAATCGGTGTCTGCAATGGTGTCCCCGTCCGCATCAATAGTCCCGTTGTTGAAGAAACTGAAGACCTCAACCGGGTCGTTCCCAACGTTCGCGTTAACAGAGCCTGCTAATACTGTGGAAAACGTCTTGTTAACTAGTAGGACATCAAGATCTGTAGCGGCACCAGGAGCCCCGGACACGCTGAAGAACGGATCAGACCACTGAAATGCCATTGTCATTCCGGTTCCAACGGGTATCGAAAACCGTTGGGTGAAATCAGTACCAGCGCCACTATCAAAATCATGCATCGGCACAGAACCAAAACCATAGTTGACGGTGGAACCAGAGTCAACAAACCCCGACTCATACGAGTCGCGCCCCGAGTTTATCGCCGACGAGTAATACGGAACGCCGCTTGCCACAACGGCATCAACCGCTTGCGCGACAACACCGTCCTGAAAGAACGGCTCCGCGAAATAGACGACGTCGTCGACAATTACGTCTGCGCCGGCGGTCGCAAGTGCGCCGATGTTCGCTGCAAAGGTTGCTTCTCCGGCAAAGGCCGTGGCGAAGGACAGTCCTGCCCCTGGTGCGACGTCATGAACGAGCTGCAACATTGCCCGGCCCTCGTCGCTTCCCGATACACAGCTCGGTTCTTCCATCAGTACCGTTACCGGCGAAAGATCGCCATTCGTGACGTCGGTTGCCGCTCCGCCCAGGCAGTTGAAGCTATCCGACAGAACACCAACATTGACGCCGGTGCCGTCCAATCCCAAGAACGTCTTTACGACGTCGCTTTGCATTGCCGCATCGCCTTGGCTTGTCACCAACCCCGCGTTCGACAACCCTTGTGTCGCACGCATCGAATTCAGCGATGTAAATGATGACACTCCGGGGAGCGCACCGAGCGGAATCAATGCCGATACCATCCGTCCATATTCACCGAGAATCGTCGCCCCAATTGAGATCAAGTCATCTCGCAAAACGGTCGTTTCACCTTGAGCGACCGCGTCGACCAACACGTTGTCACCAACGACCTGCAAGTTGGGGTTCGCCGACGCGAATGCAACATTCGTCGCTGCAGTGTTTTCTACGGTGCCCTCTTGAAACGACTGGTACTCCGTCATGATTCGATACAAATCGCTCGACAGCTTCGTAGACTTGACGGCCGCGGTGTCCTCTCCAAAAACCAGGCTGAAATCAGTTGCCGAGGCTGTGAGAACGACACGGTCCTCCAGAGCTTCAACATTCATCACCTGGGATAGCCGGCGACGAAACGCAGCACGTCGTCGATTGAGGCCACGAGTCGACCCTTGGTTGCTTTTGATTCTCTTAACATCGCGATTCTTTTTGTTAAACATCCCAGACCCCTTTTTTTGGGTTAGTGACTTGAAGACCCTCATTAACGTGCCACACCTTTGTCGCAGCAAACCGCCCCGCGCCTGCTAGCAACCGTTCTCTGTCGGCATGTACGTTAATGGGTCAGTGCCCCAAAAGCAACCACCCACTTGAGGGGGAAGGGCGAATTCCTATGAATCTTCAACCCCCTGTCACGATTCAGCATCGCTACGGTGATGACATTAAGACGCTTCGCACCCACCCGAAGGATCGACCCACTGAAAGCGATTCCACCACTCGCGACACACGTCGACGACGGCGTGACAATCCCTTGAATCGCCGACATCGTTGAAAAAAAGCCAGTGGCGCAAGAAAAAAATGAAACTAAAAACAAAATACGGGTCTCGTGCGCGGTTTCCGTCGCATTCGCACCCGCGCCATGCTTTCAGAGGCTCAAGCTGTGTAGCTCAGGCAGCAATTAAAATCGTCGTCATGTTGAGATCACACACTTGCGACCAGGTGACGTCGCCGTCAGAACACGCACGATCCGTAACTCGCGGGGATTTCATCATTCTAGCCGTTCTGTTCATGTTCGCGTGGCGCGATCGCTCACACATTGGTCCTTGACTCGATCGTATATGAGCATGCTCATAATAATCAGCGGGTCGGCTGGAACCCGTACCGTCATGATTCCCGCCGAGCGCAGCACTGTTCTCAATCGATCGCACAGTACGGAGGGATACAGTACGCAGGGATGCGGTGACGTAACAATGCCACTTTCCACGGGATTTCTTTCAACGCAGACGCAGATTTCCGTCAAGACTGCTTGAACTCTGTGCTCGTTGCGTCCCTGCGTTGAGAAACCACACGCCGTTCCGTGATTTACTTTGCCAACGGTGTGGGTAAGTTGTGGTGGAATTCGCAATTCCTCACGTTTGTAGCGAGCAAATCCGCAGTTGAAACGCCACCCCCATGAATCAGCGCGATCATTTCATCGAAATAGCGAGGATCGCCGCTGGACAAGACGAAGACGCGATTCAACCAGCGCCAACAACGACAACAATAACGCCTGCCCGCAACCAGGTTCGGGTACCAAAGCAAACTGCGGCGACATTTCGCCAAAATGGTCTTTCCAAACCGTGTAGTCCGCGGCGTCCACTTGCTGGTTGCCATTACCATCGGCTGCCAACTCGGTCGTCGACCCAAAAGTGTCTTTCCAAACCGTGTAATCAGCCGCGTCGACCGTGCCATTTCCATTGTAGTCGCCCATCAGCCCGGTACCCGTGGCCGTCAACACACCCGCAATCTGCACCATCGAAGTTTGGGTAAAACTACCGGACGCAAATACCGCCACCTCCAGATTATACTGGCCGGGCTCAAGCGTCGCAGAGTACTCAAATGGCCCTTCGTCCATTTGGACGTCGTGTTGAAACAAGGTTGTCGACGAAGAAAGCGTGAGCAGACCCGATGCCAGACTCGATCCGCCCATCTCTTCCAACATCGACGTGCCACTAATGTCCACCACCGATGTGTCACGCAATAGAAATGAGATCAAAAACGATGAGTCCGCAAGATTCGCCCCCAATTCGGTATCGGCAAGCTCACCAGTCGCCGTCAACGTAAACTCCGCACCGGAATTGTCCGGCAACGAGTATTGCATCGACGTCGCACCGGCTACCGTTATCGTTTCGTCAAATAGTCCCGGCCCCGTCAGCGAACGCCCATCACCGGTAATCGTTGGCTCTGGTTCCTGTGCCGTTTGAGACCGATGCTGAACAATCGAATCGCTAATCCGCGGACCAGGTACGAAT
>JAGQPD010000104.1 GCA_020426865.1 Planctomycetales bacterium | reverse complement strand
TGCGGTCCCAGCGGCAGCGGCAAGAGCTCGCTGGCAATGGAAACAATCTACGCCGAAGGCCAGCGCCGCTACGTCGAAAGCCTCAGCTCCTATGCACGGCAATTCGTCAGTCAGATGCAAAAGCCGCACGTCGAGCATATCGAAGGATTGTCGCCCGCTATCGCGTTAGAACAGCAGAACCTCGGGCATTCGCCTCGCTCAACCGTTGGCACTGTCACGGAAGTTTACGATTATCTGCGGATTTTGCTGGCACGTGGTGGAACACCGTACTGCCCATCGTGCGATATCCAGGTGGGAACGCAGTCGTCCGACGAGATCATTGAAAAGGTCGTCCGCGAGCCAGCGGGAACGCAACTGTTCCTGATGGCCCCGGTTACCGCGGAAGTTGGACAGGATTACGCCACGATCTGGGAACAGCTTCGCAGCGACGGCTACATGCGGATGCGTGTCGATGGCCAGACACACCTGCTGGAATCGCCGCCATCCATCGACCGTCGACGCAAGCACGAGGTCGATGTCATCGTGGACCGGGTGACGATCCAGCCTGACAATCGCAGCCGTGTCGCTGAGAGTATTGAAGCGGCCCTGGCATTAGGGCGCGGCGTGTTGCGAATCGCATTCGTCGACAAGAACGTGCCCGAAGATGACTGGCGAGTGGCCGTACACAGCCAACATCTCGCGTGCGATCAATGCGGACGCAGTTTCGAAACACTGTCACCTCACCATTTTTCGTTCAACAGTCAACTGGGATGGTGCCCGGCTTGCGATGGCTTGGGAACGCAGTTGGGTGCGAACCCAGCGATTCTGCTCAAGGGAAACCGATTCACTTTGGCCGAAGGAGCTTTAGCACTTTGGCCGAACTTGTCCCACGATGTCGCGCGCTGGATGTTGCACGCGCTGGGCAATTCCACCGGAATCCCGTTGGACACCCCCTTCGAAGAACTTTCTTCACGCCAACGACGCCTGCTGCTCTTGGGGACCGGCGAACGTTGGATCGACGTGCTTGGTCCGAGTCGAGGCAAAGGGGAAGGGCCGGTACTGTTTCGCTTTCAATTCAAAGGCGTGTATCCGGCCATCGAAGAAGCATCTCGCCTGGCTCCTTCCCTGCGAACCAAACTAGGAGACCTGGTCGACAACGTCGATTGCATGGCTTGTGGAGGAAGTCGCTTGCGTGATGATGCAGCCGCGATGCGCTATCGTGATTTGACGATCGAGCAACTTTGTCGTTTGCCACTGGGAAAACTGCAAGCGGTCGTCGACGGATGGAAGCTGAATGCGCGCGAGCAGCGAATTGCCGGCGAGCTCGTACGCGAGATTAAGTCGCGTGTCAAATTCCTCAACGACGTCGGGCTCGACTATCTGACTCTCGCTCGACCTGCCGCAACGCTGTCCGGTGGCGAGGCACAGCGGATTCGCTTGGCCAGCCAATTAGGAAGCGGGCTCTGCGGCGTCTTGTATGTGTTGGACGAACCGACAATCGGACTGCACCCCCGCGACAATACCCGATTGATCGGCGCCCTGCACGGCCTGCGTGATCTCGGCAATACACTGCTCGTCGTCGAACACGACCGCGAAGTGATCGAATCGAGCGACCACGTGATCGATTTTGGTCCGGCCGCTGGAAAACACGGCGGTCAAGTCGTTGCCAGCGGAACGGCCACTCAACTGAAACGGAAACGGTCGTCCGTGACGGGACCCTTCCTGACGGGCAAAGACGGCATCCCAATGCCCAAAAATCGTCGGCCAGTCTACAGTGCCAAGGATACGCCACTAACGGATTTCCTCGAGATCCGCGGCGCAGGGCAACATAATCTGAAAAACGTCGATGCAAAGATCCCGTTGGGTACCCTGACGGCAATTACCGGTCCCAGCGGAAGTGGTAAGAGCTCGCTGATCGATGACATCCTGTACAATGCGCTGTCGCGTAAGTTGCACCGAACCCGTGCCATTGCCGGGGCACATGAAGCGATCCTGGGTATCGAACATGTCAATAAGGTCATTCAAGTCGATCAGAAACCACTGGGCTATTCGCCGTCGTCGAATCCGGCAACCTACACCGGTGCGTTCAATCTGATACGGGACTTGTTCGCCCAACTGCCCGATGCCAAAGTGCGCGGATACGCTCCCCGACGTTTCAGCTTTAACGTTCCAGGTGGTCGCTGCGAGACCTGCGAGGGAAACGGCCAACTGCGGATCGAGATGCACTTTCTGCCCGATGTGTGGGTGCCATGCTCGACGTGCAACGGTCAACGCTACAACCCCGAGACTCTGGCTGTCAAATACCGCGGCCATTCGATCGCGGACGTGCTGAGCATGACTTGCGGCGAAGCCCTGCAGTTGTTGAAGAATTTTCCGAAACTTCGCCGTATCTTGCAGACGCTATGCGACGTGGGACTCGATTATATTTCGTTGGGGCAACCGGCCCCGACGCTTTCCGGCGGCGAAGCACAACGCGTTAAGTTGGCTGCCGAATTGTCACGTCCCGATACGGGCCGCACACTGTATCTATTGGACGAACCAACCACCGGTCTGCACTTCAGTGACCTCGTCAAGCTGCTGGAGGTCCTGCAGCGACTGGTGGATGTTGGCAACACCGTGGTGGTGATTGAACACAACTTGGACATCATCAAATCGGTCGATTGGATCATCGATATGGGCCCCGAAGCAGGAGAAGACGGGGGCCGCATCGTCGCCCAAGGTACCCCCGAACAGCTCGTGGCCCATGCGAAATTAACCCATCGCGCCGGAACCGCCAATGGCAAGCAGACAAAAGCCAAGCGAACTTCGCGTAAGAAAACCGAGCCGTCCGCGCAACCGGGGACTTTGCTTCGGTCGCACACCGGTGAAGCGTTGATCCCGGTGTTGGAGGAGAGCAAGTATGTTCAACGCGAACTGTTCGATCCAGCGACGCTCAACGAACAACAGGACGGCGATCTGGAGATCGAAGACGTCGGGCGTCAGACCCAAATGCCTTGGGAAATCGATGGGCGTCAGTGGCATGTGCACGACCGTGTCGGCCGACAAGGCGAACCGTGCAGGTGGGAAGGCAAAATCCTTTCGCAAATAGTTGATAAAGTCCAAGAGCTCGGCGATTTCAGCGACACCAATTGGAACGCGAGATCCGTCGTGGAGATTTCCTCCAGCAAAAAAAGCGATGGCTGGTTCATGCATGCCTTGACCAGTGATACATGGTTGCTGAAGCTCAAGTTTCGCGTTGCGCGCAACACGTTCCGCCGCGAGCAATTGCAGAATACGCTGGACCTGAAGACACTCAATCAATTACAGGAACTGCCAATTTACGGAAACGAACCACGAGTAAAATGCAAGAATCTGCGCGGCCCGTGGCAAGAAATCGAATTGCGGTTGCACACGTGGCATGAAATCGACCGACCCGAGTTTTGGAAATTCCTGGAATCGGCCGTCGAAGGTTTCCAGAAACACACCGAACGTGCCGCCGCACGACCCGATGATATCTCGCCGTGGAAGAAACTTGGGGAGAAATGGCACTTTTCTCGCAAAGGTTTCCCGCTCGGCAAACCGCCAAAGTGGGACACCGAAGTGCTTGAGGAACTGTGCGAAGTGCTGCGGGACGTTTCCAGCGACATTGGGGGCGAATTCTTGTGGAACAATCAGCAGCTAGTACATTTTTATCTGAAAGGCGACCGGGAACCGTGGGCCAGCATTGTTACGAAACGACCGTTGCACGTCGAGCTGATGTTGCACGGACGCAAGGACCAGGTGGCCCTTGGTCGAATCCTCGGCTTGGGGTGTGAGCGAGAACTGAGCGTCAGTGACCCGCAGCGCGATGTCGTAAAACTTCGCTTCCGCACCGTGGACGATTTGAGTCGTGGCGACCTTCCGGCATTCCTGAAAGAACATGCGACGTTGAGGAGGAGCGGATCATGAATCGCAACTACGACGAAACGATTCGGGACATTCTCGATCGTGCCGGACCGGACCCGGTCGAAGTGCATGTCGCAAGCGGCTCGCCGCTCATCCCGTCGACGTTCTTGTTTCAATTCGAAGTTCCCTGTCGATACCTGTCTGCCGAGGCCCTCAAGGTATTGCTCAACGGCTCCGTCGAATTGGGTGACGACTATCGTCTCCCGACATTCGGCGAATTGGATGGGAAGACTCCCTATGCCGATGTGCGAATGGGATGGCACGAAACGGGAATGGTGATTTCCCTAAGTGTCCGTGGAAAGAAACAACCGCCATGGTGCCGCGCGACTCGCAGTGACGAAAGCGACGGGATTTCGGTATTCTTCGATACGAGAAATGTCAAGAATTCGCACCGCGCCAGCCGTTTCTGTCATCGGTTCTTGTTGTTGCCGCAAGGCGGTGGCTCTCGTTTGACCGACCCGCTGGGAATCATGTTGCCAATCGACCGCGCCAAAGAACTGCCACGTCCGGTCGGACCCGAGATGTTGATGGTGCGCGCGGAAAGTCGGATCGATGGATACTTGTTGCGAGCGTTCATTCCAGCCAAGGCGTTAACGGGATTCGACACGCGCGAACATCGCGCGATCGGTTTTTCTTATCAAGTATTCGACCGTGAGCTGGGTTTTCAGACCATGGCGGTCGACCCCATGTTCCCAATGAAGAACGACCCGTCTTGCTGGGAAACTATCCGCTTGATCGACTAGTACCCATCCGTCCATGCACGATCAGCAAAAACGGTCGTCATGCCGCTTGATCCGCCACTCACGGCCGACCGTTGGTTCGCACTTTCTTTGGGTCACGGGGTCACCGAGGCACTGGGTCACCGAGCAGGCAGCGCTCAAGCGGTTTTCGCCCTGGCCGCCACTGGAATCGATGCGGGTAAAGGGTGGATTTTGGAAACGGCCGGTATCAGTTCGAACGGCGATGCCAATTACTTGCGAGCTTCCCTTGGTTGGTTGCACCTCGCAGGACCAGCTGCCCTCGACATCTTGATCAAAAAAGAGTTGCAGCTCCGCGGCACGATTGGGACCTTCGACGATGACCGCTACGTCGAGCGCCAATTCATGGAGGACGCCTGCTAGGTCACGCCTCCGCTGGGCCACGGTATTAGTGGCTTTGGGTCCGCGGACGTTGTCGTTGTCACTCTTAAAAGCTGCTGGACCATCGCCCGACTGAAAGAGGTCGTTCATCCACTCGGTGTTCCAGACTGCAAAGCGAAGTTCAGCCATCGAAAACTCCTTTCAAAAAGAAGTGCGCGCCTGACCGCATTGTACCGCTCCGCGTAAGTCTTTGAAGATGTGGCAACGAAAAAGCTCAAAAACGGCTCTAGAACACGTGTTCAGTAATGGATAGATTCTAGCAGGCCCCCTCGCGTGGCCATCCCGCTAATGAGGGGTAGGCTGCGCAAGTGTGCACAGTAGTCAGCGACGGCTGTTGAGAACACGCCTTGGACAAGTCACATACTGTTAGTAAATACAGTCAGGATAAGGACTTGCGGGATTAGTGAACAAATAGTTCAAGCGTGTGACCTAAGGTGTCACTGGGGGAGCGTTTAATGGGGCGGGAATGTTGATGCGTAGGAAGGGAAAGTGCGGTGGGTGAAACACGAGAGGGAAGCAGGGAAAAATGTTGACTGATGAGCAGGTAATCAAGGCTCGCGAGTTGATTGCGTCGCGAGAACTCTCGCAACGTCAAATCGCTCGGTTGTTGGGGATTTCACGGACGATGGTCCAGACCATTGCAAGAGGTAGGCGGCAGCTTAAGGTAGAGCGCGAGCCGTCAGATGAACCCGAGTTTCGCGATCGCGTCGAGCCGGTGCGGTGCACAGGGTGCGGAATGATGATCGACGTGATTCCATGTGTGTACTGCGCGGCGATGAGGTATCGAGATGCGACAAAGCGAAGAACATTACGCGGCGAGCCGCAACAGAACAAGGCTGTTATTGGACTGAAACTTCGACCCGAACACGAGCGGCGGTACTGCGATGTGCTGGCCGCACGCGTGCATGCGGAACTGGTGTCACCAAGTGAAGAGCTAAGAAATGGGGGAGTCATGAAACGAGAGATTCGCAACAAGTATGTACGGTGGGTGCTTTCGAATCTGGAGGCATTGGAACCGGTCTTAAGCCTCCCAGAAGCGGTGCGCGACGAACCATCGATTCGAGCGCGGTGGACGGCGGTGCGGTTTTGCGTGGACCGCATCCTGGACGTGCTCGATACGTCGCCGCTTCCCTTTGGGCCAGTCGATGAGAGCGAAGGGAAGCTACGCGAGGAAGCTTCAGAGCTCGGAGTGAGCTGGGCGGAGATCCTTACCGCGCTTCCTTATCTCGTCGCCATGCTGGACTTGGTTGGACCCAGTCGCGGTTGAGTACCAATGATGACACTGGAAGGAGAGATGAAAGTGATGAACCATACCATGGAAACAACTCCTATGACGGAAGATGAAAAGACGACCAATCGCTTACGAAAGCTGCTCACCAAAACGATGCTATCGACCGAAGAGATTGCCAAGCGCGTTGGCGTTTCGGTCGACTACGTGCAGAGCCTCATCGCCGAAGAGTTTTTGGAGTGGATGGAGCGAACCACGGGTGTGCACCGGGTCCGCTACCGCCGCTGCAAGCGGCACTTTTGTGAGCGGTGTAGGAGCGAGAAGTATTTGGCACCTTGCCCTGTGTGCGATGTAATGTCGTGGTTTCGCACGGGCAAGGTGCGGTGGTCGGATCGGGGAGAGGGTCGCCCGGAGATGCTGCTGGATGTTCCGCGCGGTGAGGCGCTTATCAAAACTGAGTAACGCGCAACGCCCACGCTTTAGGAAAATGCTTGCGAATGTTAAATGGCTGGGGCACTCACAGGCGAGTGGTAATGTTTGATGGGAACCGTTTCAAACAGGTCCTCTTTTGCAATGCGCCGATCGGGGGCCTGATTAGGACAGGTGGCATAGGTAAAGACTTCGTATCCGCGAAGGGAATCAGCGATAGTGCTAAGCGACGTTGATGGAGTGGGTTGGTTCATGGCAGGAACCTTTTGTTAGGCGTCCAGTTCCCGGCGGGCCTCATCGATCAGTTCTTGGAGTCGCGTCTTCTCCTGAGGCGTGATTTCGCGAAGGGCGCTGAGCATGATTCGCATCACGCGAGCATTTCGAGTCGTGCTGGACGCGATCTTGTTGAGCGTGCCATCGACCGCTTCGGATTGCGAAGCAATGACGGCCGTCATGGTCGAGATTTTTTCTATCGCGACGGACGTGCGCTCAATCGCTGCGTTCTGCCGCTGCATGGACTGGATCGTAGCGTCCACCAAGCGGCTACCAAGTTTCCAAAGGGCAAAGCCCACGCCGGTAATCACGATCACCAGCAAAAAGCCGACCAGGCCAAACTCCGCGGCCTTCATCCAAAGTTCCTGCATCGCTCGTTTCCCCCCGTTTCTAAGTCCAATGTCGTTACACCAGGTTGCGAAGTTCGGCAGCAAGTTCGCGGAGCGTTTTCGATGCGTGCTCCGAGCGATCGATGATGTCGGTCAGTTCATCGCCTGCGCTAAGCGTCTGCGCACCAACTTCCATCGTCCGCATCAGGTTTCGTGCGCCGAGTAGTTTTAGTGAGACCCAGCAGTAGGCCGAACAGAAATTAAGGAGCACCAAGCCGCCAAGGAGCAGCCAGTAATTGGGATACCAGTTGCTCACGATCCGAAAGCCGTAGCCACAAAAGCTGCAGGCGAGAAAGACCGCCACCAGCGACGAGAGCACCTTCAGTTCCGGCCCCATCAGACCGCGGCGAAGGATGGGTCGAAACCACTCCACCGCAATCAATACATACCAGAAGATCACTCCCGCGCAGGCGGCGGAGACGAGAAACGCCACCCGAGAGCCTGCACACATCCAAAATGGCATTCCCATGTCTGTTACTCCCGTTGAAGAATCGTGTGCTGACTAACCACAGCCACCAGGCCGACGGCCTTCGATGATCGGTTGCCGCAACCGCTGCAGCAGTGTCTTGCGAACAGGCCGAATCGGTCGGACGGCAGGGGTGGGTTGGGCAACAAACACGCGCCGCGCGGTAACCGGGAATTGCCAGCGTGCGGACGCTGTCATCATGCCACCGCTACTACCATAGGCGGCAAACTGAGCGGGTACCGAAGTGGTAATAGCCGACTGTTCCACGACAACGGCTGTGGACGTGTCGGGAGGCATGGTGGGCACGAGGAAAAACTCCTCGCCTTTGGCGCTCGCTACCAGAGCGAACGCGAATAATAGAAGTACGAAACGCATTGGAAAAGCTCCTTTTAAAAGAAACACTCGTTAGGTGTGAGCATGACGTCATGCTCACGAAAGTCGTTCGGCAATGATTCGCGGCATGGGTAACGTGGGCGATTAGGTTAGGGGTTGGCGATCGGTTTGCAGGAACACCAGGGGTGCCGGGCGTTCCCAGCCACGTAGGCCAGCGATGGCGAACGAGTCTTGCCATTTGCGAAACATCGCTTCCAGCACATCGGCATCGACGTTAAAGCACCCTTGCGGAAGTGTGAGCACTTGGCCACTTTCGAGGTCCACCCGGTTTGGGCCCGTGGGAGACTCCCCCCAGCTCTGCTGGATGGTAAAAACCCAGCGGCCGCCCTTAAGGATCAAAAAGGCGCGCACAAGCATGCAGTGCGCCCAAGTACCCTCAGGAGCACAGACGCCTGTCCCTTTTTGCCTAACGGTTTCAAACCCCTGGCCAGAGCAGACGGGAATCGGAAACCGGTTTTGAATCGCCACGCGGGCCTGGTCGATGTCGGTCACCAGCGTGACATCACGCACGGGATGCTCTTTGGCAACTGGTTCCAAGTCATCAGGAAGTCCGGTAGTTCCCCAGTCCTTGGCGAGCTCACCGCGATAGTGGGTAAGATCCACGCGGCCATACTTCTTGCGGAGCAGAAAACCAAACTTTCTGGCCGCGTCGGCGGCCCAGGCTCCCACGCTTCCGTCACCGCGAAGTCTTCCGCCGCCAATTTCCACGCGCGACAGGGCATAAATGGCTTCGGTGGCAATCAGCCCTGGAAAACCGTTGCCTGCGGTTGCGGCATCCGTTAGCAGCAGATCTTGCACGCCGCGGCCCCAACCGTGGGACACACAATCGCCAATTTCCTGGTCGTGAGCGGGGAGCGTCTCGCCAAAGAGCGACGATTCCACGTCCCAGAGCCAGGTGTCCTTGGGATCGTCCTGCATCAGATCGGGAGCGGCGCTCACAAACAGCGGGTTTGGCAACATCGCCACGATGCGGTCGGTTTCCTTGCGGTCTTCGTGCCAACCAAATCGAAACTGTGGCATGGAAAAACTCCTTATTGGCAACTTCAACTCACTGGATGGGAACGAGATAGCACCTGCCGCCGACACACATCTGGCGATAACGAACAGGACTTGCCATAGACGGCGGCGGAACGACGATGCGCTCGACCGGGGCGTGGATGATTTCTGTTTGTTGGGGGGGCACCGGAGGATGGGCTTCGATTTGCGAGTCAGCGCCTGGGCTGATCATGGAGGTGGCAACGGGAACCAGTCGCATGCCGCGCGACACTTCTCGCAGTTGTTTTTCCGCATCCTTGACCGTGCGGATCACCTGCGCGTTGATCAGTTCCGTCCAGCGCAGGCCAATGGTCTCCAGCGCCGGTGCCCAGGACTCGCGTGTCACTCCCGTAAGGGTCGACGCGTTTGCTGCTTGGACCTGCCGGAGCGCATCATCGACCGAGCGGACCGTTCCCGCGGCGATGGCCGCGGCCGACGCTTGAAAATTGGCAGCGATTTTTGGCGCTAGTGCCCGCGAGGCAGGTGTCAGTTGCGCTACCGCTTCATAGGCTACGCGGGCAATCCCCTGAAGGTCTTCCGGTGGCGGCGGCGTGGGGGCGTCTGGGCCGGGTGGTGGACTTGGTTCCGGGGGCCCGGGCGGAGACGGAGGGTACCGATTGTCGACGCGGATCGTGCAGCGTGACTTTTGGGAATGCACGCGGCCATCCTCGACCCACATCTCGCGCAGCTCAATGAAGATCTGCTCAACGCCCTGACAGGGAGCGGCAAACAATAGTCGACCATCGGGAGTGGTCTCGTGGTCCAACTCAAAAGGAAAGACCGCCCAATCGGCAGTGTGGTCGGTGGGCAGAGTAGCCTGCACGCGGACCAGACTACCGGGGACAACCTGCTCGGGAGCCACGATCGAAGCGGCCCAGGCATAATTGCCGAGCGTGATCGCCAAGAGGTAGCTGGTGGAAGTAAAACGGTTCATCGGTGCCTCCTAATGGGTAGTGGGCAACAGGATCACATCGCGCAGCAACGCCTTAGTCTTGGGGAAGTTCCAGCAGTTCCACGATGCTGGCAATGGGCCCGGCCGCAGTGAGTAATTTGTTCCAATCGAGGCCTTGCTGGCTGGCCTCAAGTTGCAACGCCTCGACGCTCAGCTCGGCGGCAACATGCACGATGGGAAAGGTGGCTAAAAGTTCAAACAATAGATCCGCGGCGTCCCGTAGCAGGTACCAACGCTCGCGCAGGGACTCGGCCTGGCGGAGCTGGTCTGGCAGGTCCAGCAATGGTCGCAGGTGATCAAGATTGTCCAAGATCCAGCGGATGTACTTGGCATTGGTAAGTAGGTTCATGACGATGGCTCCCGTTGAGGAAAAGTGGGACGAAAACAAAAAGTAAGGATCAGCAAGTTGTTTGCGCTCGTGAAAGCGCTCGTAGCGAACCCGGTGTTCACCATGAAGCTCCAGGCCCAGCGGATCTTGCGCGCACGTTGTGGCCAGCTCCTGTGCGGCCGCCATCATCCGTGCCGCAAAAGCCGCACAGCGCACGCAGGGCCGCAAGGTCGTCCATAAACCGCATCCCCGACAGCGGTACGGACGTGGCACCATGTCGCTTAAGGTGCTGGCGACTACGACGTCGTCGGGGTCGGTCCGGCGCCGACCGGTCGACACTTCGTTGACAAACCAGTCACTAACACCCAACTGGCTGGCGATCTCTTCGTGACTATGTCCTGCTTCTAACAGCGCACGAACGCGCAACACGGTGTGATCGGTATACATGCGCGGACTCCGACTATGCAGTAGCCTGATGGAGGTACCACGGACGTGGCCTGCGCGAGGACGTGTGGTGGCCGCGCAACACACGCGAACGTCATCTCGCAGGGATGTCGCCATGGAAGTGGCGACATACTTGGAGTAGTTGGAAAGACGCAGGTTCTACGTCAGCGGGACGTAAAGGTTTGCGCCTGTCGGTAAATGTGATTGCCCCAATACATGAGAACTGTTCCTTAAGTGAACACCTAGTGGTTAAGTGTGACCTCATGGTACCGCGTGAAGGACGGGCAGTTCAAGCGTCTTTTCCTGGGTGTCTTTTGTGACATCATTGCTATCGGACCATCGCGCGACAGGAGGGCAACGACGGAGCACCACGTACGTGTGTTCGTAACGCAAAGATGGCAAAGATGGTGGAGCCGTGGTGAACTGTGCGGAGAGGTTGCATGCGGGCAACAGTGGCGACGGCCGAAGATGATACTGGCACGATAGTGCAGAAACCTGCGCGCTTGCGATACGTCCAGGAGGCGGCATGTGACTCGTCGCCGGGCCTTACGCGGCAAGGGACGCGAAGAGGCGTGACCAAGAAGTGTAAAGCCGCTGTGGGTTGCAGAGCTCTAGCAAGTGGTGACGCGCCGCATGAATGAGCCGCATGCGTAAAGCGGGATCACGAGCGAGTGTGGAAGTGTGGTGAGAGAGCTCTTCTTCGCTGTTGGCAAGTAGGCCCGTTTTCCCGTGCTCAATCATTTCCTGCCAGCCCCAGCGGTTTTCCGTGACGATCGGAACTCCCGCCGCCATCGCCTCGAGCCCAATCCGGGGCCAGTTTTCGCGGGCGCCGCCGTTGACGGTGAGCAGGCAGTGCAAGTCGGCAAAAAAGTCTTGCGTTTTTTCCGCGTTGGGCCGCAAGCAAGTGGCCCATTTCGGCGGCGGACCGCACTTCCAGTCGACTTTGCCGTTCCAGCCCATGACCTTCGCCTTCCGCTCGGGGTAGTCGATGCGCGCATAGATCTCCCACATCCGGGCATGCCACTTGTCGGGGTCCGGACGGGCCAGGCGGCCGACAACGAAGGAGCCAGAGCCGTGAAATGGCCGTGGGCGAAACTCCCATTCGTCGAGGGAAAACGCACCCCGTATCGTATGGCCTTGGTGGGCCTGATAACCAAAGACCGCCATCTCCGGCTCCAATGCCGTCCGCTGAAAGTTCGATTGAAACACATAAGCATCGAACGGGCCGTAGCGATCGTAGAGCCTGCGTTCGGCGTCGAACAAC
This sequence comes from Planctomycetales bacterium, assembly GCA_020426865.1. Taxonomy (GTDB): domain Bacteria; phylum Planctomycetota; class Planctomycetia; order Pirellulales; family Pirellulaceae; genus JAGQPD01. Next base: position 289 of record JAGQPD010000104.1, on the reverse strand, counting down.
CACGTCATGCAATTGACCCATACGAGGCGACAGTCGAGCGCGCGAAGACGGGGAACGACGCGCAGAAACGCGTCATTGCAAAAGCTTACGCAGACCGCGCCTCGGAGTGGTGTGAAGTTGGTCAGTTCCTTTTCGGGAACATCATGGGTGATGACGCCAATGGCATCGAGACGTTTACGCCAGGGCTCGGTGGCGCGCCAAGTCGGCAAGGCGTGAACCTCCAGACCACCCTCTCGCCAAAGACGGAGCGTATGCCACGCCTCGGTATTAGCGCCGCCGAGATCGCTTG
>JAGQPD010000103.1 GCA_020426865.1 Planctomycetales bacterium | reverse complement strand
GGAGCACTCATGCTTCTGCTCCTTGCAATTGACTTTCCGCCTGCGACAACTCGTTCAGCGCTTGTCGCAGCTCGTCGTCGCTCGGTACACCGTGATGCCAACGCACGACGTTTTCCATGAAGCTGACACCGCGTCCTTTGACAGTGCGCGCGATCACGCAACGCGGGCGATCACTCGCCCCCCGATCCCGCAACACCTTTGTCAACGCATCGATATCATGCCCATCGACGTCGGCGACCGACCATCCGAAGGCGGCGAATTTTTCCTCGAGTGGATCATGGTTGCAGACGTCGCGAGTGCGACCGGTGATCTGCAGCGTGTTGTAATCGATAATCGCGGTGAGATTCCCCAGTTGGTAATGCGCGGCCAACATCGCCGCTTCCCAATTCGACCCTTCGGCCAGTTCACCATCCCCGAGAAGCGTGAAGACTCGATAGTCCGCCGCATCCAATTTGGCGGCGATCGCCATCCCCACCGAAATCGGCAGTCCATGCCCCAACGCCCCGGTGTTCATTTCAATGCCGGGGACCTTGCGCGTGGGATGCCCAACGTACGGAGAACCGTAGCGGCACAACGTGCTGAGCTCATCGGCCGGAAAGAACCCTCGGTCGGCCAGCACCACATACAGTGCCTCTACCGAATGACCTTTGCTCTGTACGTACCGGTCTCGCAACGGATCACCCCATCTGGCAGGCGAGATTCTCAGCACTCGGTTGTAGAGGACATTCAAAATGTCAATGCACGACAAGCTGCCCCCCGTATGCCCGGCCCCCGCCTCGTGGATCCAATACAGGATCTGCCGGCGGTACTCGAAGGACTTGTGTTGCAATTGTACGGTGTTCATAAATCTCAGCAATCGCGTTCGCCGTCGCGACGTTCGTGGAAATACGTTTCCCAACCCAAGTAATTCGCAAACGCCTCGGCCAATACCCCCGCAGAATGCGATTGCGTCATCGCGACGTGATGCTCAAAGCCTTCACGACAGACGTGCTTGAGCAATTTTTGCAGGCGGGGCACCTTGGCCACCGCCCGGTTGCCAAACGTACTTAACGGATCGTCGGTCAACTCACCTTCCCCCACATACGCCCGCAAACAGCCATCCGCATCGGCCGTCGTTATGCGACCGTACGTCAACGGCCCCGCCGGCGTCCGCCCCTCTAAAGCTCCGTACGTGTTCTCCGTGCCGATGATACTGCCCAGAATCGGGGCCGTCGAGATCGTGATGTCCGGCAAAAAGCTCTTCGCCCAATTGCCGCAATGGAACAACGCACACTTGTCGTCATCGTCACCGTAGTTGTTATTCCAATCGACCAGCGCCGCTGGCGATCCCGCAGCCAACTGCATGGCATACATCGTTAACACACCCGTAACGTCCACCTCACAGGCACTGGGCATGAAGCTTTCACTCATCATGCTCATCAACGTACACACATTGCAACCGTAGTTTTGTTGAACCGACGTCCAACATTGGATTGCGGTCGCATCGAGCGAATTCTCGTCCATCCAGCGGCCAAGGATCACACCCAGCTTGGCCATTTTGAGCAGTTTTTCATCCGGCACACCGGGCGCGGGCGCGTATCCGCAGATCGCTTTCAACTTGTCCGACACGTCTGCATCGGTATCGGACAGCTTTTCGGCCAACCCCAGGATTTCCGATAGATCGACCGTGGTGACACTCACACCGTGTCGCTCAAGCAGTTTTTCACTGTAGCGAACCGTGTTGAACGCCCCTGGCCTCGCTCCCACGGCACCCAACCGAGCTCGACGCAATCCCGCCACAACCTGGCACACACGCGTAAACCATGCCAAGTCGCGCTGGAAACCGTCGGCGTCGGGATGCGAGACGTGTCGAGTCGTCAGGGAAAAGCGAATGCCCGCTTGCACCAGGTTGTTGCAGACCGAAATCTTGCCGCAAAACGCGTCGCGGCGGCGCGCTACGCCCAATTGATTCGGATCGTCCGGATATCCTTGCACCAGGACCGGTACATTCAGCTCCGCCAGTTTCAAAGTGTCGGCAACCCCTTTCTCGTCGCCAAAGTTTGGCAGAACAACCAGCACACCATCAATCTCATCCCGGTGACGACGGAAAAGATCGGCACAGCGACGGGCTTCGGCGTGCGTCTCAATCCCTCCTAACTTCGTTTCCTCGACACCGACCATCACCCCTTTGATCCCGCGCTGCTGCAAAATCCGGACAATGTCTTCCCGAGCTTCAGCGACCAGTTGGTCCGGAAAAAAATCGCGATTGCCAATGATCACCCCCAAGGTAGTCGACCGGTCCTGCGCCCGACGAAACAAGCGTC
>JAGQPD010000102.1 GCA_020426865.1 Planctomycetales bacterium | reverse complement strand
TGCTTGGGGTTCGTTCGCCCCGCTGGTTCGTATTGACTTCGCCGATCACAATCTCGTGCGTTTGCCAGACGCGTTTGATTTTATCACTGGTGCGAGCCTCGGCTGCCGGTTCGCTACCGCGTACCGTGCGGTTATGCTGCAGGGACAGCTACGGCCGGGTCAATGGCTGGCCGTATTCGGCTGCGGCGGCGTCGGTCTCTCGGCCGTGATGATCGGCGTTGCCCAGGGCGCGCGTGCGATCGCCATCGACACCAACGCACAGGCATTGCGACTGGCGTCGCAGTTGGGCGCTGAATTGGTAATCAACGCCAACAAAACTCGCGACGTCGAACGTTTCATCATGAACTGCACCGGCGGCGGGGCCGACGTCTCCATCGACGCTCTCGGTCACGCCGAAACCTGCTGCCAGTCGATCCTATCGCTGCGCAAGCAAGGTCGCCATGTCCAGGTCGGTCTCTTGTTGGGTGATCAATCTCGACCGCGGATCCCGATGGAACGCGTGATCGGCTGGGAATTACAGTTACTCGGCAGCCACGGCCTGGCGGCCCCCGACTACGCCCCTCTCCTGCAATTGATCGAGGCGGGGACCATCATGCCCCAGCAACTTGTCACGCAGACAATCGCGCTGGAGCAAGCACCAAACCAACTGGCACAGATGGGCCGTTTCCCCTTCGCCGGCGTGACCGTGATCGACCGGTTCGCCTAACCTCCCAGACAGGACTCCCGTGGCCGACATGTGGGATGTCCTCGGAGAAGTCCACTTTGCCGCCCTGTCCGCACACAAAACTCGGTTGAAAACACAATTGAAGAGCCGGCTGCGGCACTTGATGAAACCGCAGTCGTGTGCATCAAGCATGTTGATCACGAATTGACCAGTTCCTCGGTTAACAACCTCACACTGCATTTCGATGCGACGGACGATACGGTGTGGCAGGACCATTTTGGACTTTCCCAAGGGGAGTTCGCGCCAAACGCAGTGCCCGAACCCACCGCGAATTGGACGACACTCGTCTTCCCCTTGGTGATGACGTTGTCACCACATCGCCACCGCCCCCCAAATGTAAAACTAGGCAACCTAGGGAAACTCCAGCGGATTTGCCGCATGTGATGGAGAAAAGCAAACTTCTGATCGTACCAACGGCAGTGGTTCGATGACTTGTATCACATCGAGGAGTTTTTCCTTACCTGAGCCTTGTCGACCTGTGGCGGGGAACGTTCTGGGGCGGCCAGGCTGGGCTTCTGTTGAAGACCATCACCATTTGGGGGGACATGCCGGTATGAGGTCCACGACCGCATTGCAGACGGCTTTGATGATCCTGTTGCTGGCGCCGGCTGGTTCGAGCGTCGCACAGCTGGTCAAAGTCAAACAGACAGACAATTCGATCAAGTCACCGCCCGCCATCAAGAATGTCGACAAGCCAAGTCGCATTCAGCCGGTGGAGTACACAAGTCCGGTGTCATACGACGAAATCAATTACGATTACGTCGACCAATTGCCGTCGACCACGGTCGACTACTTGGGGGTTGGCAGCGGCACCGCCTGCCAGACGTGCAGCCCCAACCAGTGTCAGTGCGTACCGTATTGCCGACGCTTGTACCAGGACCCTTGCCTATACCAATGCCAAAGCGAATGCTGTGGTTCGTTGTGGCAAGAGCTGATTTGTGGGATTAGCTCCCACTTGTCGACATGTGGCACGGCGATGGATTGCGGATGTGGGGCATACGGAGGGGTGGGCCACGGCTTTGGCATCGCTTCGCCTGCCGCCGGCTGCGGATGCGCCAGTGCGGTGGCCGACGGCGGTTGCACGGATCTGGGCGGAAGCGAATATCAATCGTGTGAATCGTGTGCCGCCTCGACGCAACAAGCGCCGGCCTGGGGGACGCCAATCGCGATCGGTTACGCATCGAACCAGATGGGTTCTAAGCCTGGTAGCGTGCCCTTCCCAGCGGTTGGGCATGCAGGCGCGTCGTCGGTTGCCCGAACATCGCCCGGTTGGAATCGCTTCTTGACCGATGTATTTGGTACGCCAGGCGCCCAAGCGACACCAACCCGTCGCCCGACATACGTCGCGGCCAGCAGACCGATACCCGCGAATCGGCCATCCGCAAATCGTACGACAATCGCACGAACGCAGACACCCCGGCCCGCCGTTCAGACGCGGGGAACGATCACCCCCGCGCCTGGCCAGGCTCCAACCATTGCCACTCGGCAACCAACGGAACCGGTCGTCGCCAAACGGATCGCAGGAATGGAAGCGGTAACAGAAACGGCAATGCCGATGGAAGAGGAGTTGAGCCCCGCGGAAGAACAGACGCTGGACGAATTACCATTACCGCCAATCGTCATTCCGCAGCGAGATGCCACCCCGTATGGCAGTGGCGTTCGCGGCGCTCCATTCGATGAAACCGGAACCACCGCGGTGTCAGTACCGGTTCCATTGAACATCGACCATACCGGATCGACGACCTGGGGCCGGCGTCGCTGACCCGGCGATTTCGCCGAATTGCCCACTGACTTGCCGCCGGGCAAGCCGGCACGGGGGCGGACGGTGGCCGCCCCAGCGGGCTTGCCCCGTTGGACGGAAAGTTTGCCAGCTAGTGCGTCCCAAGGGCCGAAGGCCCGACATAGCCTCTGCCGGTGGCGAAGCCACCGGTCACGCGCCACCACGCTCCTCAAGGCCCGAAGGGCCGACACAAAACCGTTACGGTCCAGCGCCAGAATCGCACTCGTACTCAGCGCAACGGTACTCGTACTCCTCGTACTCCTTATTCCTACTCGATCGACGACGGAGTAACGGCTGAAAGTCGAACCCTCGATGATCATGTCGACTAGGCGTCGAGTGCTTGGGCGAAATCGGCGAGAAGATCATCGGTATCTTCGATGCCACAGGCGACGCGAATCATGTTATCGGCGATTCCCCACTTGGCACGATCATCGGGCGAAGCCTCAAAGTAGCTCATGATCAGCGGTTGCTCGATCAGGGTTTCGACGCCCCCCAGGCTGGGACCGATGCGGGGAATCTTCACGGCATCCACGACGTTGGCGGTAGCGCGCCAGTCGGCGTCGCGCACTGTAAAGGTAATCAGTCCGCCGAATCCGTGCATCGTGCGGCGGGCGATCTCATAGTCGCGGTGCGATTCGACACCGGGATAATAGACTTTTTCCACACGCGAATGACCTTCCAGGAATCGGGCCAGAGCCAGACCGTTGGCGTTGTGGCGTTGCATCCGCAACTCGAATGTCTTTAATCCGCGTTGCAGCAAGTACATGCAATGCGGACCGCTGATGGCCCCCATGATACCACGCAAGTTCGCCACGGGCAGCATTTTTTCCGCCGAACCGAGAACGACACCGGCCAGCAGGTCATTGTGTCCGCCCAAGTACTTGGTTGCCGAATGGACCACATAGTCGACGCCGTATTCGATGGGCCGCAGATTATGCGGAGTCGCAAGTGTGGCATCGATCATTGTCTCCACACCATGGCGGCGCCCAAGCTCGACGAATTTCTCAAGATCGATACAACTGAGGTGGGGATTGGTGGGCGATTCGCTGACAAGCATTTTTGTGCGCGGCGTGATGGCCTTTTCCATCGCTTCGAAATCGCCGGTCTTGACTTGATGCGTGACGACACCAAATCGCGACAGATGTTTAACACAAAACTCGCGACTGCGGTGATAGCATTCGTCAAAAAAAACGACCTCATCGTCGGCGTTCAAGCGAGACATGAACAGCCCGACGATGGCCGCCATGCCGCTCGAATACAACACCGCCTGTTCCGCCCCTTCCATCGCCGCCAGTTTTCGCTCAACAACCCGTTGCCCAGGATTGCCGTAACGACCGTACTCTTCCCGTGGCAGCTTGTGCTCAATAAAGTCGATCACCGCCTGCGTGTTCTCGAACGTGTACGTCGACGTACAAAACACGGGATCCGTAATGGCATCGCCAGGCTTCTGTCGAGCTTCGCCTCCGTGAACGGACGTCGTGGACATACCGCGACTGGGCGGCAAGCTGGTGCGATGATGATCGGTCATAGTGTTTTTGGTCCGTGTCAGGCAGTTGCGCGCGAGCCATCGTCTTTGGGAAGCGGACACGATCGCACATGGGCGTCACCTTAATCTATAAGGTACACGCGGACCTGTTCAGCTGAGAGAAACACCCGTCGGCATCACCGACCATCATGAACCGTCTTCGTAGAACACCTCGCGGCCGGAAGCCATCGTCGGCCGGAGCGGTGGGGGTCGGTTGTGGCGTTGGCTCTTTAGCAGAATCAGGCTGCAAGCGGCCGCAAATCCCTAACATGCGGTATTGTAGCGCAGTCGACACCGTTCCGCAAGCCACCTACTTGCCGGGATTTTCCGTAATTTCTACCCACGCTCGCCCAGGCCGGTCCCAAACGCCCAGCCTGTGGGTATATTGGAATCTATGGAAGCACCCGCTCGCATGCCGAACTCCCTTCTCCTCTGGCGGCTCGGCCGCCAGGGACGCAATTCCCTCACCAAGCCAGATGCATCAAGAGGAAACGGGCGAGTGTTGTCCGCGAGTTGGAAAGGTTGGTCTCCCAACCTGGCGTGGGCGTTGTCGATAACGATAACGATGACTTTGACGGTGACGGTGATAAGCGGCCAACCAACCCTCGCTTCCGATGCCCCCGACTATGCTCAGCACGTAGCCCAACTGGGCCACTCCGAATTCCTGCAACGTGAATTGGCATCGCAGACGCTGACCGAAATCGGCACGGCCGCGCTCCCCGCCTTAAGCGAGGGGGCAACCAGTCTCGATCGCGAAATCCGCATGCGCTCGCAGCGGTTGATCGAGATCATTCGGGCGGCCGACCGCACGGAGAAGCTGCGGGCATTCTTGCAGCACGACAAGAGCGTGAACGAAGATTCGTTGACCGCCTGGAACGAATTCCGCGAGGTCGTTGGGGGGGACGAACCAGCGCGACTGCTTTATGCCAAGATGGCGGAGCACGAGTATCGCTTGTTGGAAGCGTCATCCGAACAACCAGCGGAGATCGTCGCGGCGCTGGCGATTCGTTGCAAGCAGCTGGAGGCCAATTCGCGACAACCGAGTGAAGTGTTTCGTCCCGAATCGATTGCGGCGTTGTTGTTCGTGGCCGGCCAACCGGGCTTAACGTTAACCGATAACGCAGGCCTGTCCATCTATCGACTCAGTACTCAGCATCCAACGTTTCGGCAATACCAGGAGCATCCTAATGCCGAGGAACAAGCGTACCTCAAACTGCTGGGGCGTTGGATTGCTGCCACGGACGACGCGAGCACCATGCAACCGAGACTGGCGATCGCCGCAAAACTGCGTCTCGATTCCGCGATCCCCTTGGCGCTGAAAATGCTGGAGCAGGAAAACCTCCCGCCCCGGGTCAGGCAAAGTGCGGTTTTGACGATCGCCAAGTTGGGTACGGCCGATCATGTGCCGGTACTGGAACGACAGTTTGAAGACCATTCGGTTGCCAGTCGGGTGACGCACGTGAAGACGAAGAAGATAATATCTTGTGAAATTCGCGATGCCGCATTACTGGCAGTATTGCACCTGTCGAATCAATCGCTGGAAGACTT
>JAGQPD010000101.1 GCA_020426865.1 Planctomycetales bacterium | reverse complement strand
CAACGATGTCGACCTGGATGTGTCGTCGCTCACCTGGCACAAGTCGGTGTGCCGCTTCTGCGGTACGGGGTGTGGCGTCCAGTTGGGTCTCAGCGGCGAAAAGCTGGTTGCGCTCCGGGGAGACGCCGAGCATTCCGGGACGCGGGGACTCGTTTGTGCCAAGGCACTTTTTCTGCCGAAGATCGTCTACGCCCCCGATCGGCTGAAAACGCCACAAATCCGCCGGGACGGCAAGTTGCAGGACGCGAGCTGGGACGAGGCGATGACACTGGTGGCCCAGCGGTTCGCCGATGCCATCAACGATCATGGTGCTGATTCCGTTGCCTACTATGGATCAGGGCAGTGCCTGTCCGAGGAGAGCTATCTCGCGAATCGTATCTTCAAGGGAGGGATTGGTACGAACAACGTCGAGGGGAATCCTCGGCTGTGCATGGCCAGTGCCGTGGGTGGGTACGTTACAACGTTTGGCAAAGACGAACCGATGGGCTCGTACGATGACATCGACCACGCGAAGGTCTTTTTTCTGGTCGGATCGAACACGGCAGAATCGCATCCCGTCATTTTCGATCGCATCGTGCTGAACCGCCAATCGGGAAAGCACGCCAAGGTGTTTGTGGTCGACCCGCGGAAGACACCCGTGCGCGCCGCTGCCGATATGCACCTCGCTCCGATCCCCGGCTATGACCTCGCGATCTTTCACGCCATGGCGCATGTCATCGTTCATGAAAACCTCGCGTCGTCCGACTTTGTGTCAAGACACTGCACCTTCAAGACCGTCGTCGATGGTAAACCACAGGCGGTTTCCTTCGATGATTATGTCACATTCCTCGACGACTTCGCGCCCGAAGCGGCAGCGCAGCAGTCGGGAGTCGATGCGAATGACATTGTTCAGGCAGCGCGGTTGTTCGCGCAAGGTCCCACGGTGTCGTTTTGGACGATGGGATTGAATCAACGGACCACCGGCGTGTGGGCCAATAATCTCATTCACAATCTCCATCTCCTCACCGGACAGATCGGCAAGCCAGGGGCCACGCCGTTCTCGCTGACCGGCCAGCCCAATGCCTGTGGTGGCGTTCGCGATACGGGATCGTTGTGCCACATCTTGCCGTACGGTCGCGTGGTCGATAACCCCCAGCATCGTCAGGAAATCGAAGCGATTTGGGGGACACCGGCCGACAAGATCCCGCCAAAACCCGGTTTGAATACGATGGATCTGTTCCGGGCACTTGGCGAGAACAAGATCCGTTGCATGCTGATCAGCACCACCAATCCTGGTCAGTCGCTGCCGAATCTCGATCCGTATCGCGATGCGATGGAAAAGCCGCGGTCCGACAAACCCTTTATCGTTGTCCTCGATGCCTATCCCACGCGAACCACGGAGCTGGCCGACGTCGTCCTGCCGGCCGCCATGTGGTCGGAAAAGGAAGGGGTGTTCGGGATGAGCGAGCGGCGATACCAGTTCCTCCCGAAATTGCTGACGCCGCCAGGCGAAGCGAGGTCCGATTTCGATGTGTTTCTCGATTTCGCCGCCCGCCTGGAAAAGCTGGGCGTTGTTCCGAACGGCTATGTCAGCGGCAAGATCAACAATCAAGAAGATGCATGGAACGAAATGCGCGAGGCGTCACGCAACACGGCCTACGATTTCACCGGGATGACCCGCCAACGGCTGAAAGAGGAGCGCGGACTGAGATGGCCGTGTCCCGACGAGCAGCACCCCGGTACGTCGCGACGCTTTGTCAAAGGGGAAGATCCAATTCTGGACGCCGGGCCTTATGCCGACAATGAACTGCAACCTGGTGAAGTCAGCTTCTATGGCAATGCCGACAAACGGGCTGTCGTGTGGTTGCGCCCGGCCAAGCCGCCGGCCGAGCCTGTCGACGATGAGTATCCACTGGTTTTGTCGACCGGTCGAGTGTTGGAGCATTGGCACACTGGCACGATGACAATGCGAGCCGACGAACTGAAGAAAGCGCAGCCGGCATGTTACATTGAGGTCCACCCGCAAGATGCGGAAAAGTTGCAGATCCAAACCGGTGACATGGTGCGAGTCATCTCGCGACGCGGTGAAGCAAAAGTCAAGGCGCGAGTCATTGATACACCCCGAGTTGGTATGGTGTTCGTGCCATGGCACTGGGAGGACAATGACAGCTTGATCAACCGCGTTACGATCGACGCTTACGATCCTGGATCGAAGCAGCCGGAATTCAAGGTTTGTGCGGTCAAATTGGCGAAGGCCTGATGGAGTGTTCAATGGGTACGAAGCGAGACACCGATACTCAACGGTTGGCGCATGCACGATCGTTCGCTGCTACGTTATTCGCGATGTTGCTACTGGCACTCAATTCGGGCTGTCAACCTGGTTCCACGTCGACAGCAGCGGGGGAAACGGGGGCCTTTCCACCTACGATCTCGGATACCGACTACCACGGGCGCAGTTGGACTCGCTCGGACTGCTTGGTCTGTCATGAAGCGGGCGTGCAGAACGCGCCCAAAATCAAGCACACCAGTGTGCCACCGTTGGCCCGGGAGGCCAAGTGCCGGACATGTCATGTTCAAATCCTGGGGCAGGTGCCACCTGGTTACATCGCTCCGGTTGGAGAAAGCGGCGAGTCGGTAAGTGACGGAACCGCTGCGGCAGGAGATAGTGGTGAGAAATCTACGGAGGCGGCATCTCCTTAAGGCGGCTGGTGCGGTCGTCGGCGGCACGCTGATCGGCGGACTTGTGCGCGTCAGGTTGTCGCAAGATCCGGGACGCTTACGACCTCCAGGTGCGTTCGCTGCCGATGATTTTGCGTCGAAGTGCATTCGCTGCCAGCAATGTGTTGTCGTATGTCCACGACAATGTATCATTCCGGAATCGAGCCTTGCTTGTTTTTTGTCAACCGGGATGCCAGCGATTGACGCTCGCCAAAATCCTTGTGACCTATGTGCCGGCCGTGAGCAGCTGGAGTGTATCGCGGTCTGTCCGACAGATGCACTAATGCCTGTCATCTCGCGCCGATCCGTGCGGATGGGGTTGGCTCGCATCGATAAGCAGATTTGTTGGCCCTACCAGGGAATCGCCTGTCGTGCGTGTTGGCACGCGTGTCCGTTTGCAACGGATGCGATCATCTTTGATCCGCTCGGCCGACCGGCCGTATCGGCCAGCGCCTGCGTTGGATGTGGATTATGCGAACATGCGTGCCTGGCAGAGACAGCAGCGATAACCGTGGAGCCATTTGCTCATGGAACTGCCGATATTGAGGTCTGAGCGGGGTGATGGGCAGACGGCATCATCAAGCGGCCATGTTGCCACTGGCTGGATGCGCCGCGTGCGATGGTGGACGTGGTCACGTCGAGCGACAGCCGGATCACTGCTGCTGTTGATGGTCATCGCGAATTCATCGATCGGACATTCATCGATCGGACACTCATCGACCTGGCTTTCCTGGTTTACGGGGTCGATCACGGCGGCAACGTGGTTCGGGTGCCTCCCGATCGTGGATCCGCTGGCGGCGCTGGAGGTAGTCCTGGCGTCGCATTCCGTTCCAGCGTGGACGCTCGTAGGGAGTATGTTCACCGTCGCGTTGGCGTTGGGCCTGGGACGCGTGTTTTGCAGTTGGGCATGTCCGTTGGGGCTGGTCTTGGAGTTGAACGACGGTCTCTGGAACAAGGCATGGCGGCGGCGCAAACGACAACTGCATCGCGTGGGACGCTCGTTGCAGCCACTGAAGTACTGGATCCTCGGTGCATGCCTGATCGCGTCGAGCATTGCGGAGATTCCCGTCTTTGCGGCTATTTCGCCGATCAGCCTGATGGTTCAAGCCATTAGCCGGATGTCGCTCCACCTGCTGGTCGTCATCGTGGTGATTGCCCTGATAGAGATTTTTTTTCCCCGGCTGTTCTGTCGCGCGCTCTGTCCACTGGGAGGACTCTACAGTCTTCTGGGGCGTTGGGGGGTGTTTCGCGTTCGAGCGTCGGGCGAAGACCGCCTGCGCTGTCAACGCTGTTCGCTCGATTGCCCGATGGGCATCGACGTGATGCACGACTATGTTTTGGCGGGCAAGTCCAGCATCGACGACGGTCAGTGCACGCGGTGCGGCGCATGCACGGAGGTCTGTTTAGGGCACATCTTACGGTTAGGAATATCGTCAGGCAATACACGAAGTGCTGTTAGCGAGTGACGATGTAATTCGCCGTGTTGTGATCGACGGTTGCCCGCTTTGTGCTGACCACCAATTCGTATTGGCGACGTCGGCGAATGCCGTGTCAGTCGGCAATTCATTGTTGATCCGTGTGGTGGCGCGGCGCGCGGTACGCTGCCGGGCGGCAACGGCTTCGATGCCGGAAGGGGGCAACGTGTTGCCGAAATTGTCCTTCCAAATGGTGTAATCGGCGGCGTTGACGGTACCGTCTCGATTTCCGTCGGCGGCCAGGTCGGTTGTGGAACTGAAGCTATCTTTCCATACCGTGTAGTCAGCGGCGTCGACGACAAGGTTTCGGTTGTAATCGCCGGGGAAGATTCCGGGCCCACGAACGTTGATGGTAACTTCGGCTGTGCTTTGAGCACCAAAGGGGTCCGAGATCGTGTAGGAGAACCTGTCCTGTCGCGTTTCGTTCGGTCCCAGATCCATATACGCTTGCGAGGGAGAATACCTGACGCGTCCGTTGGTGAAGACGACTTCGCCAGCGGTACCAACGAGGTTGCCACCGATGACCCGCAGCAAAGCCGTTTCGTTCTGATCCATATCGACGTCGCCTTGCAGAAGTTGCGCAGTAATATCGACGAAGCCACCGGCAGCAGCGACGTTAATAGTGTCGTTGTCGGCGACAGGCGCATCGTTGGCGCCCTGGACGATCACGGTAACTTCGCCTTGGCCGCTCGCACCCCGACTATCGTTGACGGTGTAGACGAAGGTATCGGCTACCGAGACATTCTGTGGCAACGACTGGAGGCCGGGGACGTTTCGCGGGTCCATACGAATCGTACCATTGGGCAGTCGGACGACGGTCGCACCAAGCGAGGAGGTACTGTCGACGGCGACGATGGTCATTGCGTCTCGATTGGGGTCAAAATCATTCGCCAGCAGATTACTGTCGTTGATCGTCAGCAAAGTGTCTTCCTGGACCACGAAGCCGCTATCGTCAGCGGGGATTGGGGGGAGGTTAAAATCAATCTGATTGTTGAACCAAACCTCGCTTGCGCCGTCGCTGAAATTGGCTACGAGCAGATCGAGATCTCCATCTCCGTCGATGTCGCCGACCGGAATATGGGAGCTGGTGGCGGTCCCCATGGTCTGTCCGGAATCGGAGAAATTACCGTTTCCATCATTGAGCCACAAGTGATTGGGTTGTTGGAACCAGTTGGCATCGACGAAGTCCAAATCACCATCGAGTTCCACGTCCAGAAGGGTGGCGGCCGAGGTCGCTTCCGTCCCTAACCGCTGACCGCTATCGACCATGATACCGGTGCCGTCGTTGAGCCAAACCCTTTGTCCGCTGATGGTGTTTTCCACGCCGTCGACATCTCCGTCAGCATCGAGGTCGGCGAGCGAAATATGACGCGAGTCCGTAACCGGGAACACTTGGGAGGTTACACTGAACTGTCCCGATCCATCGTTGAGCCAAACGGAATTGCTGCCACTTTGTTTCACAAAGAAGATATCGATATCGGAGTCTCCGTCGAGGTCACTGGCCGCGACACCGGCAGTCCGTCCGAATTCAAGTTGTTGTGGTGATTTGACGAAGTTGCCGCTACCGTCGTTCCACCAAACGGAATTGGCCTGCGTGACGTCAAAGGACGCCAGGATCAGGTCCAGATCGCCGTCGTCGTCG
>JAGQPD010000100.1 GCA_020426865.1 Planctomycetales bacterium | reverse complement strand
CTGCAGGTCAATTCGGCGGCGGAGGTTGCGGCACTTGTTGCACGTGCGTGTGACGTTCGCAAGTAGCAGATTTGCATCAGGCACGATTTTGGCGTAAGTTCGCCACCGTCAGCGCAAGAATTTCTGCAATAATGCGCGGTCTGAAACTACACATTCTGTGGCAGTTCCGGCTGTGAGATGGCTGATGGGGCAGAAGCCAACCGTACCGGGACTGCCTTTTTTCGTGCAGATTTGCGGAACATGTCTGCGGCCTCCGTCGGCGGCGGTGCAAGCGAGCTGGTCGTCACGGTTATTCCGCAATCTTATACAAGCATTCGTCGGTGCGGAGGAACATTGCGTTAACGGCGAAGGCGGGGGTGGCTAGCGTGCGTCCTGTCAGCTCGTTTTTTCCCAGCACTTCAAAGTCCCTTCCTGCACGCACCCATGTCGCTAGCCCGTCTTCGTTGAGGAAGAGCACGCGACCATTTGCGAAAATCGGTGACGCGGAGAACTTCCCCCCCAGTCGTTGCGTCCAATGGACCTTGCCGGTTTTGGCATCGACGCAGGTTGCCACGCCATTGTCGGCGACGAAGTAGAGTTCGTCTCCGACGAGTAACGGCGACGGAGTGCTGGGGGCACCGCGTTTCAGGCGCCAGGCAACGTGCGTATCCGTAACATCTCCTTGACCATCCAGACGCACCGCCATCAATTCCGGGTTATCGTAGTCGTGATTATAGAAGACCATTCCGTGTCCAATCGCTGGTTGTGGCACGACCGACCAACCTGCCGCTACGACTCGCCAGATCTCCTCACCCGATTCCGTGTCGTAAGCCGCAAAGTGACCGGGCCCCGGTGCCAATAATTGCGACTTGCCATTGACGTGTGCCACCGTTGGCGTGACAAACGAATGACTTATCTTGGCATTGATCGCCCGCAGAGTTTTCCACGCGACGCGTCCGGTCGCTGCATCAACGGCCGCGACGTATGGGTTGGAGCTGCCATCGCAGACCACAAACAATCGGCCATCGCAGAGAAGCGGAGACCCGCCGCTGCCGTGTTGTGGCGGATATTGAAGTTCCGTACAAAGCCATTGGATGGCACCATCGCCAGCCTTCAATCTGGCCATTCCCAACGTCCCGAAATGCACGTAAACAGCGCCGTCGTGAACGATCGGGGTCGGACTGGCGTGGCTGTTTTTCGTGTGAATCTGCGGCGATTGTTCCACCGACCGGACTTCGCGGTCCCAAATGACTTCACCGGAATCTGCATCGATCGCTATCGCTCGCAACGATAGCCCTTCCCCTTTCGCGACCGCGGTTGTCACATAGACTCGGTTCGCGACGACCACGGGAGACGACCACCCGAGACCGTCGATATTTACCTTCCAGGCAACGTTCTTGGTATCGGACCATTCCAGTGGCGCCACTACCTGCACGACGTGTCCATCCGCATTGGGTCCACGGAACTGCGGCCAGTTTGCTGTCCAGAGCGCGCAGATTGTAACCAACTCAAGCATGGTCTTTGTCTCGCACCCTATTTTCCTATCGACTCGAGCTGCCCGTTGGGTGGGAGCGTGATTTCTGGGCCGGATTCCAATTGAAAACTCACCGTACGACAACCTTGTCCTTCCAGGAATTTGGCTAGTCCTCCAGCTTCGTCGTGAAAGCGGTCGGGGGCGGTTTGCCAATTGACGTAGCAACGCTGTCCTTCCACACGGATTTCTACGTCGTCATCAGGGAATTTGCCCTGTTTTACTAATGCTTCAACGCCGGCCCGAATGGCCTCGGCAGCTGCTTTGTCGAGTGTCGAACCAATGACCGTTACGGAAGCAGGTTGGCTGGGGTCCTTTCCGGCAAATGGCAATACGTCCGGTACGACGCGAACTCCCGATGTCACCTTCAAAGGTACTGTCGCACCATTGTCATAGGTCGCTTCTACGAAGAACGCTGTCCATCCAGCTTCGGGTTCGGGCACCTTGGCGACATACTCACCTTCACCGTTGAGCTCCACCAACTGACTGGTGTACTTCTTGCCGAGTGTTTCCAAGCGAAAATCTCGTGCTTCGGGATTCGTCGCTTGCCACAATCGTAGTTCCCGTGGCTTGTCTTTGGCCGCCACACGGATCGTGCCATCCTCGTTGATTTTCCAATCGAATTGAGGCAACGGTCGCTTATTCACGATGCCCAGATAGAACGCAGAAACCGTTTCAATGGCGTCCGAACCGTCCATCCCATGGTCGGTATTGGGGACGTAGCGAATTGCTTTTGGTGAGGGAAGGCCATCCCAATAGAATTGGGACGAATCGGGGAGAAAGAACTGGTCCCCCGCGGCGTTCAGGACCAGTTTTGGCATGGTCAAACGGTCACGGTAGGCAAATGGGTCGACGAGCTTATAGAGATCTTCCAGGGCTGGATCGGACATCCGTTCCATGATCCGATGTTGGACGTAGTTGCCAACGGCGGGTGCCCAGAAGCCATAGGCGGCGAAATGATGTCGCATTGAAGTGTTGACGTTCAGTACATCAATGACAATCGGGACGATCCCCACCACGCGTTTGTCAACGGCGCCGGTTAGCCAGGTTGTCCACCCGCGTTTGGATGCACCCGCGACGACAAATTGATCAACGGTCTGGTGGTTGCCGGTTTCCGATGCCATGACCGCGGTGATCGTATCCATGGCACGTACCGCCCCTTTGACCATGGCATTTCGCGGCAGCCAATTCGGATCCTTGGTTTGCAGGTACTGATCCCAACAATAGCCAATTAGATCGTCTTCGACTCGCGGCCGGCCATCGTTATGAAAAATCAACGGCTGGTTGGGCGTCATCCGCAACTCGGCCACGACCGTCCCGGAGGCCTTGGCCACTTGTATCACCATCTGGTCGGGCCCGTTCGGCGCAGCACGGCCATTGCTCCCACCGCCAATCATCAACATCGCTACGTTGGACTTCACTTTTTCTGGAAACGCCAATGTCACCCAATGCTGCCATTTCGTCCGGTTTACCTTGTCGGGTGTCAACCATGTCTGCGATGTCATATCAATGACAACGATGTGAACACCGTCTTCGACTTTCGATGAAACAACCTTCCAGGTATAACTCGGATCGGGCTGCTTAACATAACGGTCGATTGCGGTTTCCTCCGGGGCGGTATCCTGGGCCGCTGTGTACGGTGAAAAGAACAGTGCAATACTCACGGTCAACAAGAGTGCGGCGGCACGAGCCGATTTGAACGTCATTCTGGCAACTCCCTTGAAGGATCTTTCTGGCACTATCTCGCCAAGTTAGGTCGTCAATTGCTTTGCCTGAACCATGTTCTGGCGGACAAACGCGTTCCTAAGACGATATTCGCAGGCGACCGCGACTGCAAGCTAGGCAAAGGCTGAGGCCGCGATTTTACTTGGCACTTGATGTTATGTTATGATGTGGATCCCGCAAGACCTGCCTCGCAACTTCCTTTCCGGTAAGGAGATACCCCATGTCCCCGACTACAAATCGTCGTCAATTCCTTGCGACTTCTTCCGCTGCCGGTGCTGCCGCCCTGTTGCCACGCCGGTCCGTTCACGCCCAAGTTCGGGGCGCAAACGATCGAGTTCGCATCGCCATTGCGGGACTGAACGGCCGAGGAAACAGTCACATGGACGGTTGGCTGGGGCAAACGAACGTGGAAGTCGCGTGGCTCATCGATCCCGATCAGGAGGTGTTAGGGCGAGCCTACGAGAAGGTGGTTGATAAGTCGGATGGCAAGTCCAAGCCTGTTTGTGTTGCCGACGTTCGCCAGGCCCTGGAGGACAAAGACCTCGACGCAATTTCCGTTGCCACCCCTAACCACTGGCATTCGCTGATCACCATCTGGGCTGCTCAAGCCGGGAAGCACGTGTACGTCGAAAAACCGATGAGCCACGACGTTGGTGAAGGACGTATCTGTGTTGAAGCTCAAAAAAAATATGGCGTCGTTATTCAGCACGGCACGCAACGACGTAGTGACGCAAAGCTTGCAGGATTGCACAAAGCCATCCAGGCGGGCAAATGGGGCAAATTGAAGATCTCCTACGGCTACTGCTGCAAACCCCGTAACTCGATTGGCTTTAAGGATTACTCCGATCCGCCAGCGAATCTCGATTGGAATCTCTGGCGAGGACCGGCCGACATCGATCGTTTTCATGGCAACTACGTTCATTACAACTGGCACTGGTTCTGGAAGACCGGCAATGGAGACCTGAACAACCAGGGCACGCACCAACTGGACGTCGCACGTTGGGCCATTGATCCCGACCAAACACACCCCGTTCGCGCAATGGCCATCGGTGGGCGTTTCAAATGGAATGATCAAGGTGAGACACCCAATACCATGTTCGCCATGGCAGAGTACCCCAACGGCCAATGGGTGTTCTTTAATGTTCGCAACGTCAATTACAAAGGTTACGAACGACAAGTTGAAAACGAGTACTACTTCGAGGACGGTGGACGTATCGTCCGCGGCAAGTACTACGCAAAGGGAAGCAGTGAAGGCGAATCGGTAAAGGTGCCGGACGGTGATGTGACACCCGGTGGCAATTGGGTAAGCTTTATTTCCGCCGTTCGCGCCGGCGACCCGTCCATGGCCAATGGGAACGTCTACGATGCCCACTATGGCTGTGTGCTCGGCCACTTGATGAATAACTCGTATCGACTTGGTCAGCAGGTGCCATTCAACGCCAAGGCTGGCAAGTTCGGCGACAATGCCGATGCCGCGTTACATTTTGCCAAACTCCATGACATCATGAGCCACGGTGTGGGGATCCCGGAAGATGGCAATCACTATACCGTCGGACCGATGCTGACGTTCGATCCAGACGCGGAACGACATACCGGGGAACATGCCGA
Organism: Planctomycetales bacterium; assembly: GCA_020426865.1. Taxonomy (GTDB): domain Bacteria; phylum Planctomycetota; class Planctomycetia; order Pirellulales; family Pirellulaceae; genus JAGQPD01. Next base: position 584 of record JAGQPD010000100.1, on the reverse strand, counting down.
AGCTGCCAACGCATTGCTGAAGGACAACAACCGTGAGGGCTTCCAGATTCCCACAAAAGAAACGGTGTAGTCGTGGCAGCGTCGGCCACCTGTTGCCGTTTGCAACGAGTAGATGCATGTCCCGGACTCAGGTGACGTGTGCCGTACTGAGTCTCGTCGCTTCCGTGATGTCATCGGCATTCGAGTCGTCGGTAACTGCGCTGGAGATCTTGGCGCCCGTTGACTTTCATGTGGTGCAAATCGCCAATCGCGGCAGCACGTCGTTGCCGGTCACTGGCACGCTACAGATCTACGAGGAGGACGTTCCCCGTCTCGAATGGCGACTTATCGGTGCCAGCGGCAACCCGTCGTGGGAAGTCTTGAGCGCGACTCATGTGCAAGACCAGTTCAGCGCTACGTTGCCCGTTGACCCCGGCGGATGGTATCGATTGGATCTCCGACAATTGCATGGCGGAGAGGTTGTCGGACAAGCTTCTGTGGAGCACGTCGGTGTGGGTGAGATCTTTGTTGTGGCCGGTCAGTCGAATTCAGCAAATCACGGTGAAAAGCAATTGACGCCGGAAACCAACCGGGTTGTTGTCTTC
>JAGQPD010000099.1 GCA_020426865.1 Planctomycetales bacterium | reverse complement strand
CACGATTCTGCATAACCCTAAATAGCTCCGAATGACCTGCAACGACTCTTCGCAAGCAAGGATAGAGTGTATCATAATGTTGCTCGAAATCGCACGACCCACGGGCGATGAATGCTCAACGTCGATAGAACCTTTGGGGTTTCGACCAATTACCAAACAAAGTGCTCCACATGGATTTGAACCTTCAGAACCGAATCGCCCTGATAGGCGGCGCGTCCGGCGGCATCGGGGCCGCGACGGCCAAGCTATTCGCCGAGGAGGGGTGCGACGTTGTGGTTACCTATCACCAAAACGGTGAAGGGGCTGAGCAGACGGCTGAGCAAGTCCGACTGGCTGGCCGGCAGGCCTGGTTGTCGCAGATGGATATTGCCGATGCCGCCAGTGTGCAGGCGGCAATCGGTTTGCTACCTCCAGCTGCGCGTCACATCGATATACTCGTGATGTGCGCGGGCGAAGCCCCAGTGTCCCAGTTTTCCGAGTTGACTTCCGACGAGTGGCAGCGGGTTGTCGAATTGAATCTCAACGGATCGTTCTATCTGTTGCAGGCATGTCGACCGTTACTGCAACAAGGTGCATCTGTTGTCTTCGTCGCCAGCGTCGCGGGGCAAACGGGTGTGCCCTTGCAGGCGCATTATGCGGCAGCAAAGGCAGGGATGATTAATTTGACGAAGAGTGCCGCGCGGGCGCTGGCGCCGCACATTCGAGTGAATTGCGTGGCACCCGGAATGACGTTGACGGACATGGGGCGGCGAACCGCCGCGGGACTGCCGCCCGACTACGCCCAACAGAAGTTGTTGCTCGAACGATTCGCCGAACCGATCGAGATCGCTCGTTGCATTGTCTTTCTTGCCAGTCCGAGCGCCAGCTTTGTCACCGGCGCGACGTTGGACGTCAACGGCGGCCGCAATCTGCGGTAAGTGCCGCCCCAATACTATGTGGTTCGAGGTATCCTTGCCCCGAATACCTCGAACCAACAAGTATTGTCGCAACGCATAGCCAGAACGACAAACGATCCCAATCCGGTCGCGCGTCCGAGGGCAATGCTGCATTTCTAAAAAGATAGAAATGTGTCTTGGCGATCGGGCCGCGTCGCGTTATATGTCTAATCAACTAGAGATTTGGTCGAAAATCGGGGGAGGGGTGGAGATGCCGAAACCGACGTCGGAATATCCGACTGACTTGGAGCTGCTTATCCGGAAGGTGCTATGGGAAAAGTCGCCGGTCACTGTTCGCGAAGTTCGGTCGGCGCTGGAGGCCACCGGGCGAAAGCTTGCACATACCACCGTGATCACGATGCTCCAAACGATGGTCGAAAAAGGGAAAATCGAAAAACTTGAGTCGCTTCAGGGAAAGGCGTTTCGCTTTGTGCCGATCCTTGAACGAGATGACGTGGCCAAAGAGATGTTGGGCGATATCATTCAGCGGGTTTTCGACGGTTTGGCCGCGGCCGTGATGCTCAGTTTGTTCGATGTGACCGAGCTGGATGCCGAGGAGCTGACAGTCCTGCGCAAGTTATTGAATCAAAGGTTGCGGGAGGCAAAGTCATGATTCCTTTCTTGAGCGATTTCCGTGTGGACTGGCAGGCATTTTCCCTGCAACTGGTAGTCGCGTTTGTGTATTGGAACGTGGTATCAGGGCAGCATGGAACTGCCGCTGTCGATCAAGCGAATTGGTAGCTGAATAGGTTGCCCCTTCATTTTGATCCGCGTCCACCGCTGGGCATCACGGGTGAATCGACTACACACGCAACTCGATGATGGCGGGTTGACCAACGTAAAACTCCATCTGTCCGAACTGAGGGAGTACCTCAAGATATTTCTTCTGACCGTACTCGGTATTCACTATCATCCTGCCCACCTTCATCCTGCCTTTTTCCTCGCTGCTGAATGAGCCAGGCTGACCAGGATCAGGACTATTGACGTCGGACAATAGCAGTTACTCGCGGACGTTGCGAATCGCAGACCGGTCCGTTTCCTGCTAAAATCATCAGTTCGCTGGGGAGTCTCTTTTTTTATCGGGGACGGATCGATGGACCTGCAAACGAACCCGGAACTTGAACTTGCGTTTGAATACGTTCGCAACACGGACAAGAGCCTTTTCTTGACCGGCAAGGCGGGGAGTGGCAAGACAACGTTTTTGCACCAAGTCAAGGCAGATGGCAGAAAGCGGCTGGCCGTCGTGGCGCCCACGGGCGTCGCTGCGATCAATGCCGGTGGGATGACGATTCATTCACTATTTCAACTTCCGTTCGGCATCTACTTGCCAGGGGCGGAACGGAGCGAAGCGAATCGACAGCGGCGATTCGCGGGCGAAAAGGTCCGGCTCATCCAAGGTCTGGACCTGCTCGTCATTGACGAGATCAGTATGGTTCGCGCCGATACATTGGATGCTATTGATGAAGTGCTGCGGCGCTATCGCAATCCGAGCTCCCCGTTCGGTGGCGTACAGTTGTTGATGATCGGTGACTTGCACCAGTTGCCGCCCGTCGTAAGGAACGAAGACTGGGACGTCCTGTCGCGCTATTACGACACTCCCTACTTTTTCGGTAGCCGCGCTCTGCAGCAGATCGACTACGTTTCCATTGAGCTGAAACACATCTACCGACAGGCTGATCCGGCTTTCATCGCCCTATTGAATAAGGTGAGAGACAATTGCCTGGACGACGATTCACTGCGGACACTCAACAGCAGGTTCGTCCCGAATTTTCAGCCGTCCCGCAACGATGCTTACATCACACTGACTGCCACCAACGCGACGGCGCAGGAAATCAACGCGACAAGCCTCCAACAACTCAACGAACCGCAACACGCATTTCAGGCCGAGATAGTCGGTGAATTCCCCGCAAGCTCGTACCCCACGGAGCAGACGTTGGAGTTCAAGAAAGGCGCTCAAGTCATGTTCATCAAGAACGACTTGCAGCCGCAGCGACGATACTTCAATGGCAAAATCGGACGCATCACGCACATCGACGACGAATTGATTCTGGTCCGATGTCCAGGCGACGATTCGAGCATCGCTGTCGCCCGCGACGAATGGCCAAACGTGAAGTACTCACTGAATGAAGAAACGAAACAGATCGAAGAACAGGTTTTGGGGATGTTCATTCAGTATCCACTAAAGCTTGCTTGGGCGATTACCATCCACAAGAGCCAAGGTCTGACATTTGACCGAGCAATTGTGGATGCCCAGGCGGCTTTTGCACATGGACAGGTCTACGTTGCGTTGAGCCGCTGCAGGAGCTTTGAAGGGATCGTGTTGAGATCCAGAATTAACGCGGCTAGCGTGAAGACCGATCCGATTGTGCGAGGATTCAGCGAAAACATCGAAAACAGCCGTCCCGATCAGAACCAGTTGCAGGAAGCTAAGCGGGAATTTCAAGCCGCGCTGTTGCGCGAGTTATTTCGATTCCATGTTGTTCAGAAGGCGTTGGAAAAACTCCTTTCTACGTATTCGCAGCACGCGTCGGCATTGCCGCCCGAGTCCGTCCATTGCGCGCATGCGTTCGCGGAGCGTGCAAAACCGCAACTGTTCGATATTGCCACGAAGTTCGCACCTCAACTTGCCGAGTACCTGCGTGAAGAAGTCATGCCGGAGCAGAACGAGGCACTCCAAGTGCGCGTTCGAAAGGCATCCGCCTACTTCACGGAAACAACGACGAAGCTCTTGCGAGACACCGAGGAGTTTTCGACGGTCGCAGACAATCAACAAGTCGCCGCCGCACTGGCCACGCAGCTCAAGGTCCTGCGGCTGGCCCTGTTCGTAAAACTAGGCTGCTTCGCCGGCTGTGAGAAGGGTTTTTCCACCACCGCGTACAGTCGTGCGAAGATCAATGCGGAACTTGATTTTCGGACGCCCCGCTTCGCAACCCAGCAAGGCCCGCTTGTCGTCCCCAAGGGAGTTCCCCACCCAGTACTCTATCGTCAGTTGCTTGAGTGGCGACAACAAGAGTCTCAGAAAAACGGTAAAACGCCGACAGAGATTCTGCCTAACGCGACCCTAAAGGAACTGGTGACCTACTTGCCGACTCGTCCGACACAATTGCGCGAGATCCGGGGAATCGGCAAGGCGCGACTGCGTCGGTATGGCGGCGAGATCATGGCGATGATGGAGAATTACTGCGCTGCACAACAACTTTCCCAGGATGCGATCGCGACGATGACACCCGAACGCCCTCGTGCCTCGCAAACACAGACCCATTCGTTCGCCTTATTTCAAGCTGGCAAGGGAGTCGCGGAAATCGCTGCCGAACGCGGGCTTTCCCCCAGCACGATCGAAGGGCATTTGTCGCATTTCATTGGCCTCGGAGAACTCGATATCCATGCGATACTTGACCGCGATACCGTCGCCGAGATTGAGCAGTTCCTTGCGGCCAACCCAGCAGCGGCATCGGCCGCAGTGAAGGCTCATTTTGAAGATAAGTACGGCTACGGCGAAATCACAATGGTCATGAGTCACATCCGAAAAGCCCAGCCACGGAGTTGATGCAGCGTTGACTCGATTTAAGCGGGTACACTATGCGGTCAAACGTTGCGCCGGTAACAATCACTTGGCAAGTTGTATTGATGCCCGCCTAGAGAGTTTCGGCCATCGCTAATAGTCTATATCCCACGATGGCAGACGGTTCGGTATGTCCGCGTGCGGACTAGCTACACTGTCGGTGATATGACCTGTCCTTGCATTGCTTCGGACCAATTGCAAAACTATGCAACTAGCACACATGATGCAGCCAATTACGAAAGGTTGAGACATGATGAGAACATATCGAATCAGTGCTAGGTATCCGTCGGGAAACCTGCTGCCGCTAGCAGTCGACGTGATTCCGCCAGGGCATTATCGCGTACGAGCAATCGCGGGTACGCCAGATTACAGCGCCTGGACGGCTTGGAGCCGAGGAGTGCCGAGTGATTGCGATCGTGATGGACGCCACTGCACCCGCGGTTGGATGACTTTCTTTGAATTGTGGTCGCCGCGATCCGTAGAGACGACAGCGAACAGGCCGACCAACGAACGTTTTTGTAGCCCGGAAAAGGCACTTGAACATCCGTGTGAACGAACATTCTATGTTGTGGATCAGGCGTCAATAGTCGTGTTCTACATCGACGACTCCATTCACGATAACGACGGTGGACTCACGCTCTGCGTCGAGTCGTTACCGACACACACGGCCGATTCATCAACATCATCAACGACGGCAGAACGTCCATCGAGCACAAGGTCGTCTGTCAAGGGAGGAAAGGCTCGAAAGGCTCGAAATGATTGAGATCGACCGTTTGTCCGCCATACCTCGAACCATAAAGTATTCCCCTGCACCCTGGGCGAGGTTCGCGGCAAAACCACGGAGAACAGATCTGGTTCTCAATTCTGAGCTGCCGGTTCGACGCGACGTCCGTTGACTCTCCATAGGACACGTCCTTCCGCATCCAGACCAATCGAGTACTCTCTGTTCGGAGCGAACCAGACGACTTCATTGTCCGATAGCATCACGTCATCATCTCGATTTTTCTCAAGATACGCATACTTTGGTTGGTCGAGCAATCGGCTGACAACGCTAGGCGACAAGAAGTGATCACCACTTGCGAGGCTGTCACGCGCCAGTTCCTGGACGAGATCTGCCGTGTGTTCCGCAGATTCCCAGGTTGCAGAATGACAACGTAGTACGGCGAAAGAGATAAAACATATGGCCAGCATTGCCATAACAGACAGGATCCCACTCAGAGACAATTGGCAACCTGAGCGGCCCGCAGGGCGGCGGAGCAGGTGCGGGGCCAGCTTCATTTACTTATGCCTTGGAATGCTTGCCAGCGTTGCAGCCATTGTTCGGAAGTCAGGTTGTCCATTTCGTTAGAGGCACGTTTGCCCGAAAGTAATTCGCCCACCAGCGTCGCTCGTTGGAGGTCGTCGCAGCTTTGCATCGCTTCCGCCAGGTCGCACACAAGACACTCGGTGCCGATCCCCATGGTCAAGAGGTAACGCGAATCGGAACTGAAGAGGACTCGCTTGGTACCAATCGGGGCAACGATCGGTCGCATGCCCCACATTCCCGTGGCGACGTCCCAGACAATGATTCGCCGGTCCATGGTCAACGCTGCCAGGCAAGTATAGTCAGGGGACACGACGGCATCGAGTACTCCATCATTGTGAACCAAGTCAGTCCCCTTACGCTCGCCCGTAGCCACGTAAAACATCCGCACGCGGCCATCAAGCGAACCGGTCAAAACGATCTTTGCATCCGCAGAGAACGAAATCGACTCGATTGGTGAGCTGTGAATCAACTCTTGCAGAATCTGCCCATTGTTACTGTTGATGAGCATCAAACGGTCCGAGGACGTCGATAGTGCAATCGTGGCGCCATCAGGGGACAACGCCAGGTTGCGAATGTCCCATTGTCTGGCAAATTCCGTGCGGCACTTCAACCGTTTTCCAGAGGGATCGTATACATGTAGCCCGGTTCCCAGCCCCCAGGAAACCATTGCATCACCACGATACTCAAGCCGCCCGTTGAACAACTCGGTGGGGCGGCCAGCAGCATCCACGTTGCGGACTACCATCGTATCATCGGGCTCAATCGTGCGGTCGATTTCGCAGCGGGCAAAATCTACGAACACGACTCGCCAATCGGCCAGCAATACGGCGGCTGTCGTGGCACCAGGAAGAATGACAACCGACCGCGGTTCCGCACTCGTTCGTATCGCTTGGCCGATAGCGGCACCACCGGGAAGTTGCCACAATTGAATGCTCCCAGCGTATTCTGCCTCGGTGATGATCGTGTCAGCGCTTCGATGTGGATTGCTGTGCAACGAAACAAGTATCGAGGCGTCAGTGGAAATCCCGGTGTCCAACACGGCCCCCATTTCACTGAGGTGGCGCTGCGGCGTTTCGGCAAAGACCATACCGTCTTTGGTGCGTCGGACACTCGACCTGACGACGTGGCCGTCCCAATGCGTGGTCCCAGCAATGATCCAATGTCCTTGGTCGAGAAGTCTTATCGTCGAACCGCCTCGGTTGGTTTGCACATAGTACCCTGGTGGTTTGAAGTCGGGAACTTGCCAAACGCGTGCCAAACCGTCTCGTTGGACAGTGATCAATGTGTCGGCCGAAACACCCATCCGCATCCCGACGACGCGCTCGGTATGTGCCAGTGTTGCCAACGGAATGGCGCGTTCGTTATACCGCCCCGTTTTCGAAGATTGTCCCTTCAGTGACCACAGCTTGACCTGTTGATTTTGCCCACATGTCGCGATCAGGTCATTGCCACCGAAGCACAGATCCGTAACGGCGTCTTGATGGACGAGTCGCAGGTTGTGTCGAATCATCTCCACACGGTCGGGGCTCCATCGCAACGTCAACGGACGGGCGTAAGTGTCGCCTCCAACGGCACAACGCCGTCGATCGGCAGACACTGCGAACGCGAACTCTTCTTCCGTAAGCAATCGCCGCGACACGGACGTGCCCATGCCGACGTCGAACACCTCGACGGTTCGCGGTCTGGATCGGACGATGATGCGACTTGAGTCGGCGGAAAACACCGGCAGGAAGTTTAGGTTCGCCGTCTGTTGGTCGTAATGCAATCCTTCGATTTGTGAAATCAACGTGCCGGCATCGGCGGACAGCGAGACCAACGCGACCGTACCATCGGTCGTGGAAATCGCTACGGTGTCGTTATCAGGTGCGACGACGACGGACGCGATGTTTCCCTCTTCAACGTTATAGATCACCCGAACCGTGGATTCCGAGTCGAAATCAGCGACGGCCACCGAGCGTTGGGTGGCAATGGCAAGTTGCGTTCCCGTGCCAAAAAACGTCACGTGTACGACGGGTGCATCGAGAATGTAGGTTGCCAGCAGCGTCTTGCTAAATGAATCGACGACATGCGTGTGGCCAGTGTGGCATCCCAGGGCCAGCCGATCGCCGTGCTCGTTCCAGCTCGCGGATGCGACGCACCATAACTCATTGGACGGTCGCCATATTTCGTCGTTCTTGTAGTTCCAGACACCGAATTGACCATTGGACTTGAATGTAAGGAATGGCTGGTTGGGACACATCTGCCACAATGACCAGTTTCGCGTGATATCGTCAATGCCGCTCACGTCGAACCAGTGCGTGCTGACGGGGATCGGTGAACTGTGCAACCAACTGTGACATCTCTGGCCATTCATTTTCGACGAGACGTCGTCAATGCCTTCGAGCTGAGCGGCACGAGCGAACCACAGTAACGCATCGCCGTCGAGGTCGGCCTGCGACGCCCAGATACCGTTGTGTGTGTAGAGGGTTGCCAACGCTTGTTGGGCGACACGGTACTGCGATTCGGCATTGGCCCGTTCCGTTGCCGCAATCTTACGCATCGCGACTTCGCGCATGCGCGATTGCTCGGTTGCCATACGTGCCGTCGCTTCGCGATAGGCGAAACTGAGCGATACAATTAACGTCGCCAATAACAAGAGCAATGCCAGAATCGACGTGGCAGCCAACATCGGATTGCGACAACACCATCGCCACCGTTGTTCAATGATACCAATGGGTCGTGCCGCGACAGGCTCGCCCCGTAAATACCGTTCCA
>JAGQPD010000098.1 GCA_020426865.1 Planctomycetales bacterium | reverse complement strand
AACTATTCCAGCGACATCGACCTGATGTTCCTCTACGACGAGGAAGGGAAGACGACAGGACCGAAATCGCTCGCCAATTCGGAATACTATGCGCGACTCTGCCGTGGGATTGTCAAGTTATTGACCGACACTACCGAATGGGGGGCGGCTTATCGAGTTGACTTGCGGTTGCGACCCGAGGGTAAGAACGGTCCGATCGCCACCAGTCGCGTTGCCGCGATGCATTACTATGATGTCCTGGGGAGAACGTGGGAGCGTCAGGCGCTGGTCAAGGCTAGGCCGGTTGCTGGTGATCTGGAATTCGGTCTGCGTTTTCTCACCGAGCTTGAGCCGTGGATCTATCGGCGTTATCTCACGCGTGCCGATATTACGGGAATCAAAGCACTAAAACGGCGAATCGAAAAGCAGACGTTGGGGGCTGGAACCGATCAGCGGAATGTGAAGCTCGGACACGGTGGTATTCGCGATATCGAGTTCGTGATCCAATTCCTGCAATTGCTCAATGGCGGTGATCTTCCCGAATTGCGTACGACGAATACGCTGGAAGCGATCATGCGTCTGGAACAGGCCGGATGTTTGAACATGCAAGAACGCGCGATCCTCGAAGAGAACTATGCACTGCTTCGGAAGATCGAGCATCGATTGCAGATCATGCTCGACCTGCAGACGCACGTTTTGCCCGACAACGACCGAGAATTGAAGAAGGTCGCCATTCGGGCCGGGTTTGTCGACAAGGACGGCTCGCCGGCGCTGGAGCAATTCAAAAAGACCTATCGCGAAAAGACCGATCTGAATCGGAAGATTCTTGATCACCTATTGCACGATGCCTTTTCAGACGACCAGCAAACAGAACCGATCGTCGATCTGGTTCTCGACCCGGAACCGAGTTCAACGTCGATCGCGGAGGTGTTGGGCCGTTATGGCTTTGACGATCTCGATTCCGCCTACAAGAATCTTATGGAGTTGGCCACCGAGTGTATTTCGTTCCTTTCGACAAGACGTTGCCGACATTTTCTCGCGGCGATAGCTCCTCAACTACTGGAAGAAGTCTCTCACACGCCGGCACCCGATCTGACGTTGTTGAACCTCAGCCAGGTCAGCGATTCGCTGGGCGGAAAGGGGGTCCTGTGGGAATTATTCAGTTGGAGTTCTGCTTCGCTGCAATTGTACGTCCAACTTTGTGCCGGTAGCCCTTACTTGTCGGGCATCCTGACCAGTAATCCGGGTATGATCGATGAACTAATGGACTCGCTGGTAATCGACCGGCTACCGGCCTCGAGCTGGCTACGCGATTCGTTGACAGAGATGTGTCGTGGTGCTGAAGAGACTTGGCAAATTGTTCATGGCTTCAAGAACTCACAACACCTTCGCGTCGGTGTGCGCGATATCCTGGGCAAAGAGGATATCCGGTCAACCACGGCGGCGTTATCGGATATCGCGGAGGTCTGTCTGCAACAAGTAACCTCAGACGAATATCGGCGGCTGACTTTGCGCCATGGCGAGCCAAGACTTCGTGCGTCTGCGCCCGATGATCCACCACCGGCCTGGACGACCGTTTCCCAACGACTGCTTTTTGGCGGTGATATTGATCCTCTGGCAAGTGGCAGCGGTGCGGCGAGTAACAGCGATGCGGTGGGGCTTCCGGGAGATGACGATACGTGCGATTTCGTGATCTTGGCGATGGGGAAATTCGGTGGACGAGAACCAAACTACCACAGTGACTTGGATGTCATCTTCCTCTACGAAATGGAGGGCATGACGGGGCCGACGGCCAAGAGTCGCCGAGCGGACCCGACGACAAACCAGCATTTTTTCAGCCAGCTCGGGCAACGCATTATCAAGACGGTGAACCAGCTGGGGCCCTACGGTCGATTATTCGAATTGGATGCGCGATTGCGTCCGACGGGCAAGAGCGGCATGCTGGCGGTGACGTTCGACGAGTTCCATCGTTACTTCGCCGAAGGGGCTGCTCAGCTGTGGGAGCGACAGTCGCTCTGCCGAGCCCGCCCGATTTTCGGCGGTGCGACGGTACGGCAGCGAGCCATGGGGATCGTCCGGCACGCGATCGTTACGCCTGCGTGGCGAGCCGTCGATGCACAAGAAATTCAGCAGATGCGGTACCGCATGGAAGAAAACGCCAGCCAACACAATTTGAAACGTGGGCCAGGCGGCACGGTCGACATCGAATTTGTCGTGCAGATGCTACAAATGAGACATGGGGCCGAGCATCCCGAGATCATCGTGCCGAACACCCTGCAGGCCATCGACGTGTTGTACAACATGCACTTGATGGAACAGTCGGATCGGGAGGCACTCAGTCGCGGTTATCAGACGTTGCGTAGCGTTGAGGCGCGGTTGCGTTTGATGAATACCACCGCCCGCCACGACTTGCCCGAAGACGAAACCAGCCTCGCACAACTAGCCTACTTATTACGGCGCGGCAGCGGCCAAGAGGTGTATGACGAATGCCGACAGCTGATGGCAGACAATCGCCGACTGTTTAAAAAGATGTTTCGTGAAGCAACAGGATTGTAGATAATCGACGAATTGCTGAATACTTGTTGGTTCGAGGTATCGTGCGAATTTCACGGCTGTCCCCAACATCACATCCAAACCAATGACGAAGTGCGTCATGGCACACCGACTCGTTTCTTGTACCTTACCGTACGCAAGCCCTCCGGTATTACACACCGCAAGCCTCCAGTATTGCAACACCGGACTGCTAGCGCCGTGCCGCTTTTACTCCGCGACAACTCCCTGGCTCCGCCGTTCTGCCGATCGGAATCGGCGACAAACACTTAGGAATACTAGTGCCATCACGGTTCCGGTGGTTGGTTCGGGAACGGGAATCGAGCCAAATCGTATCCGCTCGATGACCGCGTGCCACTCGGATTCCAGCGGTGGCACAACACCCCAACTAAAAGCAATTGCTACTTGTCGAAGATGCGTAAACGCGTCTGATTCATTCGGAGAACCGTCCCGTTGCAGGAAATCTTCAAGGGGAAAAACCGCAGTCATGCCGTCCGATGACAGCGGGAGCGGGTCGCGACGTGTCTGTAGAAGTGAGATGGTCTCCGGCGATCCTGTGAGGCCAACCTGAAAGAACCGGGGTGTTATCGTTCCTTCAATACTCGCAAAGTCAACAAGCAGTGCCTCTTCGTTCGAGATATCGATCGCGCCACCTAGGAATCCGTAGCCAACTCGAAATCGAGGACGCCCGGCCCATCCTTCCGGAGCATCGGCCAAATGGAGCGTCAGTGCAGATGGAATCTCGATATTAGAATCCATGACCGTTGTTTTGTGACGGCTTGAAAAATTAAAGACTCGATTTAGTGACTGGTTGTATCCCACATTTCTTTCGCGTAACTCCTTACCGCCTGGGTATTCATCACTAACCAATAGGCCGTCGTCAGTAAATTCGTCCACAATAATCTCGGCGTGGACGACCCAATGGGAAGGTTGGAAAATCGGCAGTGCGCCAATAATCAATTCAAACAAGGCAAAAAGTAGGGTAGATCGCTTCATTTCGACACTCCGATTGCGAAAAGACTCGTCTGTCGATCCTGCAATTCGAAAAACATCAGAACACTTGTGCGATCACGGAATCCAAAGATCGTGTTGGGGCGTAAACTGACCATTCCATTCCGATTTGTCCTCGTTGTTTACCGCTCCGTCTTCCGTCAAATCTCCTTCGAAACGGTCAGCACAAGCGTCAATACCAAGTGTAAGATTATCGATGAGTATTTGCCGATCTAGCATGTCCACGAATCCATCGCGGTTAAAGTCGGCAGCGTGGTCCCCTTTGCCAAAGTTGTCCTTCCATAGGGTGTAGTCCGCGGCATCGATCACACCGTTGTCGTTGCCGTCCGCGCGGAGGTCGGTTGTCGAACCGAACGTATCCTTCCAAACGGTATAATCAGCTGCATCAACCTCGCCGTTGCCGTTGTAGTCACCGTCGAACTTGTCGGGAAAGGGAAACAATTGCACTCCGTCGGTGGGAATAAAAAGTGCCGAATCGACCTTATGGTCTTTTGCGTCGACGATCATGATCTTGATGGTATAAATTCCTGGATCATCGACGCGAAATTCACGCTGAAGCTCCTTCGTAAAACCGGCATACTCGTGATCATAGAGGGTCATTGTATTAACAGTATGCGGACTCATAATCCCCGGTACCGTGTCATTCTCGAAAAAATAACCTTCTGGGCAATCGAGAATTGTGTTAAGGTCCATCAGCTGTTCATCGACGAAGGTGGGGTTCAAGCGTTTTCGAAAGAGCAAGATATTCTCCAATTCATTGGCGTTCTGGTCGCCAATCATAATGAACGGCGTGTCATTGAAATTCGTCGTGTTTTGGCCCGGGTATTCGTCAGTCGCATAAACGAAACGGAATACGAGATAACCTGGCCGCGACACCGTGACGTCAAACTTCAGAACGTTCGCGTCCTTGCTTGTGACGAGGTTGCCATCGACATCTCGAATGTCATGATATTCGAATTCATCGTCCGCGTCTTGGTCATGCATGTCATTCATTGGTGCAGAATACGCCCGCGTTGCGACCGAAAGGCTTACTTCTCCTTCCCAAACGTTGACATTAAGATCGCCGTCGAACCGTAAACCGTTATTGGGACCTTCGATCCCCGAACCACTGGGTTCACCAAATTGCGCAACGCCAGCGTCACTGTAAACCGGGTCATCATCCGACGCGCAACCGGTGGTAAGGACGACGCCGCTAGGAATGCCAATACCACCGGCATACGTAACGGCCAGGTTCAAAGGGAACTGGGGTGCCTGGCGCAACGGTCCCACCCGCGAAGATACCACTTTGCAGCGACAAAGAAACAGGATTGCCAGCGCCGAGCCCTTGTTCGATAACCCGAGTTGCAGAGTTAGGACTGAGTGCGAGTCCCGATCCATTGGCGACGATCGTCTGGGCCATCGCCTGAGGGGTCGGACGAACCGTGATGACAGTCAATTGAGCGAATAGCGGGGGGGGGGCAACCCCCCATGTAGCGAGAAGCAGGATGCTGAAACAATACGGTCGGCAATGAAATTTGTCATGTCGGATCATTGGAACCCTCCGTTCGTAAGCGAAATCGTAACCGTTCACGCGTAGAAGATGCCTTCGCGCCCGCGATCTGTGCCGTTGCAGGCGTTCCCGTGGACCGTAGTAGGCATCATTCTACGGCCGTGAAGCTGGTGAGTCAAGTATGTGGCGTGTCGCGCCCAAACCAATGACGAAGCGGCAACACACCGACTCGTTTCTTGGACCTTACCGTACGCAAGCCTAGCAACAACGCCCCCTAGTAGTCTGTTATTTTTGGGTTGCGCCACAAGATAGATCTCCTAACGCCGTGCCTCGCGTATCAAGTGACCTAATTCTGGTACTATCAATTGTTCCATGGCCAAACGCACGGCTTTGGGTGATCCGGGCATGGTCAACAGAATGGTCGCGCCGACGGCGCCTCCCACGGCACGGCTGAGCATCGCGGCGGGTCCGATGTCTTGGTAGCTGAGCCAGCGGAACAGTTCGCCGTAACCCGGTAGCTGCCGGTCCAGAACCCCGCACACGGTTTCATACGTCCGATCGCGACGAGCGATGCCGGTTCCGCCAGTCAATAGAATTGCGTCCAATGGCGGATCGAACGCCAATAGCCTGTCGATGACCGTTCGAATCTGGTCGGGCTCGTCACGCACGATCTCGCGCTGCGTTACCAAGTGTCCAGCGTCCGACAAGTACATCTCGACCAGTTTTCCTCCCTCATCCGTCGCCAACGTGCGCGTATCACTGACCGTGATGACCGCACAGCGCAAACCGTCTGGTGCTTCCGCCTTGTGTTGCAGGTGGGATTCCATAGATAATTCCTCAATAATGGCTTTCCCGACAAATGGACCCATTTTGGCGATGACCGACCGGTTTTGCTTAGGAGCGATCGACATGTCCAAACCAACCGTTGCTATCTTAGGTGCCAGTGCCGACACCAGTAAATACGGCTACAAATCCGTGAAGGCTCATCTGGCCAACGGCTACGATGTCTATCCCGTGAATCCCCAAGGGGGTGAAATCGACGGGCTGAAGGTCTATACGTCGCTCGACGAAGTGCCAGTCGAGCATCTCACTCGTATCAGCGTCTATTTGCCGCCGGCGGTCGCCTTGCAAATGCTCGACGCCATCGCCAAGAAAGGCTGCGACGAACTATTTCTAAATCCGGGCAGCGAAAGCGACGAGCTTGTGGCTCGCGCCGAAGGCCTCGGGCTGAATCCCATCCAAGCTTGCAGCATTATCAATCTTCAAGAGTCGCGGTAGCGGCAAGCGGAAGGGCGCAAGCCCTCCGGTATTACGCAGCGCAACCTCTCCGGTTTGTATCACCGGACGGCTTGCACCGTAGCGCTTTTGTTCGGTGACAAGGATAGAGCCGAACTGCAACCATTGGAAAGCACTGGTTGCGGCACTAGGGTCTTCGTCGTGGGAACCAGCCGTCGGCCAAGACGGTTTGGGCCATGCGATCTTCTAGGTTCGGACGGAAGATGGTCAGTAGCAACAAGGGGAGGTACCAGGCGATGTACAGGCCACCGCCATAGCCATGCCAGAACTGGCTTCCTAACATGATGGCCGCCGTGCAACTGAGTAGTGTTCCCAGATTCTTTTGTGCCGGCCAGAAAATGAAGCTGAAGGCGATGACCATGAACAACGCCAGTACCGGCAAGCGCCAGTAGGCGGGCCAGCCGCCAATGGTGCCGTTCCAGACCCCTTCCAAATCGTCGAATTGCGGCAGCATCACGCCGAACATCCGCCGTACGTCGCTGAAGAAACTGGTCTCGGCCGGCGCGACAAACACGAGTGCCAACACCATGATCCCGATGGCGATCGAAAAGCCGATCAGGAATCG
>JAGQPD010000097.1 GCA_020426865.1 Planctomycetales bacterium | reverse complement strand
GATTGATGGCCGTCGCTGCTTGGCCCCAGAACACAATCCTGCCACGATTTCCCATCGGCACCGGACTGAACCGTGACGAACTGTCCGATAAAGACACGCAACTGTCAGATCATGAAATCGGCATTTGGCCATCCGACGGTCGCGGCGAACTTGCCCGACTGCGCGGACACAGAAACACGATCGAGTCTCTTGGCTTTTCACCCGACGGGCGTTGGCTGGCGAGCACGGGACGCGACGGCCGATTGTGGATTTGGGAATTGCTGACCATGAAGCCGGTCACCTGGACACAACTGGCCGACGAAGACGGCGTTGGTACCGCTGTCGCCTTCGCGCCCCTTCGCTGGCAAATGGTTACCGGATCATCCGGCGGCAACGTCAACCAGACGCTGCTGTGGGACCTGAAGTTCTTACTGTTTAACAGTCAAGCGGCCGGCGGCCTCGATACGGATCGCGATGATGACGTTCAGTCCGAAGCGAACTCACAAGACCTGGAAGCATTATGGACGGCGTTAGCCAGCGAAGATCCACAAATCGCCTACCATGCAATTGACGCGGTCATGTCTGACCCGTCCCGACGCGATGCGCTCGATCCCTTCATGGCACAACTGGTCGACCCCGTGACCACTCAGCGATTGCAGCAGTGGATCGATCAACTCGATTCGCCCAGCTTCTCGACTCGTGATGCCGCCTACGAATCCTTGCTCAAACACCGCGCATCTGCGATCGCGCTGATTGAAAATGCGCTGCAACAATTTCCCTCGCTCGAAAAACGCAAACGTCTCCGGCGACTGCTATCCGTCGACGAAGGAGAATCGATCACCGATACCGACCTGCGACGCGCCGTCCGGTTCATCCTCCTATTGGAAATGCGTGGCGATCAAGCCGCTCTCGAACTGCTGCGTCAACTCTCCGAAGGCTCCACCAGTCGCACCGTGATCGAAGAATCACGCGCCGCTCTAACTCGCTGCAACCAAAGAGCCCAGCTCGGCCTGCCCTGACCTTGGCACGATAACGGCCCACTGTCGCGGAAACAGGGTGCATCCCCTTGAATCGAGCCAGCCCGAACAGGGCAACCGACGAGACGTTAGTACACCCCAACAGCAAGCCTGCACGGATTATTGTCAGATTTTTCTTGCATCCGCACGGCTCTTGTGCTACAAGAGCGTGCGGTTGCCGGATAGCTGCCAAATGACACTAGGTTGTCTTCGTCGTTGGCTATTCGGTCGTCGGTTCGCTCACGCGATGATTTTGTTCCGAGTGCAGCTGGGAGATGAATGGGTTATGAAGATGTATTTCCAGAGATTGTGTCCATTGCTGGTCGTGCTGTCCGGTTTCGCAACGCCAAGTTTCGGCATCACAATTTTCTATGGTTTGGGCGACGAGTTTGCGCCTTCCGACGGCGACGTAGTGCAGATGTCGTGGTTTCAAGACCGCGGTTATACAGTGGACCTGTGGGACAATA
Organism: Planctomycetales bacterium; assembly: GCA_020426865.1. Lineage (GTDB taxonomy): Bacteria > Planctomycetota > Planctomycetia > Pirellulales > Pirellulaceae > JAGQPD01. The sequence continues at coordinate 5,224 of JAGQPD010000097.1, read as the reverse complement.
CGCGTTTGAACGGTGACCCCGTCGAGGTGATGAACGCCGCCAATGCGGCGGATTTGGTTTACGTGGGCGAATCAATCAGTTCAGGCCGCATGCGACAACTGGAAGGCACAACGTCCCCCATGATTCTTTCGGAACAGTTTGGTGCGGACATTTTGGGGTTCTTCCCCGAGTCGGATTCGGTTCTTTACGACGATGATCATGGTTCCCCTTCGGCCGTTAACGGAAGCGGAATCAAGCTCTCGGCAGGAAGTTCGTTCGGAACTGCCGTTGAAATCGTGAACGCTGACCATCCGATCGCGAAGGCGGCGGGCGTCAGTGCCGGCCCGGTGGACGTTTATCAATCGGTGGGTGGGCGGTTGAGTTGGTCCACGGTCGAACATCTTCCGGCCGGAAGTGCCGATGTCATCGCGTTGTTGCCGGCCTATAAAGACGATTACCCCAACGCCTCGGCACTGTTTGTCATCGAAGCGGGCAAACCACTTGAACCGAATAACGTCGACTTTGATGGATTCCCGATGCCAAACGCTCCTGGAATGCGCATCTTTACATTCCTCAGCGATACGAACCGAGGCCCAGAGATCGATCCTAATCAGGCGGGTGGTTTGACCGGCGAGTCCGACAACACGGGGCCGGGGAAGGAAGCAACTTTGTTGACCGGCCCTGGTAAGGATCTCATCATCGCGTCCATTGACTATGCCCTTGGTTTGCTCAATACCGGTGGTGTGCCGGGCGACTACAATCAGAACGGAACCGTGGATGCCGCCGACTATACCATTTGGAAAGATTCGTTCGGTTCGACAACCGTTTTAGATGCTGATGGCAATGGCAATGGCGAGATCGATGCAGCCGACTACACCGTCTGGAAAGACAATTTCGGCAACTCGGCCGCGGTCGGAGCCGCCTCGGCGGTCCCCGAACCTGCATCCGTCATGCTGATCCTGACCGGGGGACTGATGTTACTGGCCCGTCGCCGAAGATAACGAATCTGTAACAGAAGAACATCTTGGTCAACCACAACGGCCAAGTCCCTGGCGAAGTGCCCATGGACTTGGCTGATTTTTTTTGCCACAGCCTTGAGGCCCAACCACTGGCCGCGACGATCCCAAATTATGTGGCCCCCAACGCGGGTGGTCGTTCTTTGGATCCTGAGCGATACTTCTTGGCACCGCGAGTGTTCAATCTCGTTGAACGCCGAATACCTTGAGGCTGGGCTGATGAATACCACAGCTTGTTAGCCAAGGGGTAAGGTGAGAAGAAAGTTCGGCACTTGTCCATCGATCTTATTGGATATCAAAGGCAAAAACCCATGGTACGGCCCGGCTGGCTGGTTGCGTTAATTCTTGTGAGTGCATCGGTTTCGCGCGCCGAGCCGCTACACACGTTCCATCACGAGAACGTGCTGGGAACTTCGCTGGAAATAAAAGTGGCGGCTGATGACGAAGCGATCGCCCGGCAAGCGGAAGACCGAGTGCTTGCCGAGATTGACCGCTTGGCGGCCATCTATAGTTCGTATGACGGGACAAGTGAATTGCGCCGGTGGCTGGAGGCAAAACCAGGAGTCACACGGCTGTCTCCCGAGCTGTTCAACTTACTGAAATTGAGCGACCAGGTGCGAGACATGACCGACGGCGCGTTCGATCCTCGCGCCGCGGAAGCGACAGCGTTATGGAAGCAAGCCGAGAAAGATCAGGGGGTTCCTTCGGCGTCGCAAATTGACAAGACGCTGAAAACAATGGCACTGCCGGCCTGGAAATACATCGATGCAACGGGGCAGATCGAACGGACAGATACCACTACCGTGTCGTTTGACGGTATGGCAAAGGGAGCGATTATTGACTTGGCTTGCAAAGCCGCCGGCAAGATCGAGGGTGTAACGGGAGTGCTAATCAATATTGGTGGCGACCTTCGAATTACCGGCAAGCTGCCGCAACAGATGGTGACAATCGCGGATCCGAAAGCACCGGAAAAGAAATTGAGTGAGATTCAGATTAGCAACGGAGCTGTGGCGACCAGTGGCAATTATCATCGCGGATTCAAGGTACAAGATCGCTGGTATTCGCATATCATCGATCCTCGCACGGCACAACCGGTGGACCATGTCATCAGTGCGTCGGTGCTTGCAGAAAGCGCTGCCAAAGCCGATGCGCTGGCGACGGCATTTAGTGTGTTGACGGTCGAACGGACGTTGGCCATCTGCCAGCAATCGCACGTCGCCTGCCTGTTGGTGACTCGCGACGGACAGATGGTTGCGAGCCGCAACTGGCCAGCCACGGGCACCAATGCCGTTGCGACGAGTGCCCATCCAACCTCCGACAGCGGGTCGACGTCAACCAACGGCGAACTTTGGCCTCCGGGCGCGGAGATGAAGGTATCGTTTGAGGTAAACCGCGCCGGTGGTGGCCGTTATCGACGACCTTACATCGCGGTTTGGATCGAAGATCAAGATGATTTTCCCGTACGGACACTCGTGTTGTGGCTGCAGACAACTGGCCCCGGGCCGCGGTGGCATCGCGATTTGCGGCGTTGGTACAAGCAAGACACGTTGCGTAAACTTGTGGATGACACAAACCTGATTGGCACCATTTCGGCGGCCACCAAGCCGCCCGGCAAATACGATCTTGTGTGGGATGGAAAAGATGACCTGGGTGCGCTCGTCAAAAAAGGGAAATACACGCTCTATATCGAAGCCGCACGTGAACATGGCACCTATCAATTGCAAAGTCAGGAGATTGAGATCGGAGACGTTGCACGTCAAGGCGAAATCCCCGGCAATGTTGAGATCAAGACAGCCAGTTACAGCTACGTGATGGGGAGCAATCGCTAGTGTCGGATACCAAGCGTGCGTGGAAACGGGTCTCGGCGAAGGTCATTCGCTGGTTGCACCTCTACGCGTCGATGTTTTCGTTCTTCGTGGTGTTCTTCTTCAGTATCACTGGGATCACGCTCAATCATCCGACGTGGTTCGGCACGGCCGAAGAACATGTCGCGGAATCGCACGGGCAACTCAATACGAGTTGGCTTGGCACAGCCGCCAACGAGTCCTCCGAGAATGCGGCCAACGAGGTCCAGAAACTGGAGATCGTCGAGTTCTTGCGAGGCGAACACCAGGTGCGGGGCGCAGTGAGCGAATTTGCTATCGACGAGTCACAGTGCATTGTTGCCTTTCGCGCCCCCGGTTACACGGCCGATGCCTTCATTGATCGCGCGACGGGCAATTTCGATCTCGTCCAATCGTCGTTTGGCTTCGTTGCCTGCATAAACGATTTGCACAAAGGTCGCGATAGCGGCAAGGGCTGGGGGGTGCTGATCGATGTTTCGGCGGTAATCTTGATCTTTGTTTCCGTGACCGGCCTGCTGTTGATCTTCTACATCAACCGCCACCGCAATGCCGGCTTGATCACCGCACTAGCGGGAACTGTCGCCACGGTGGCCATTTATTACTGGCTGGTGCCAAGATAACCCGGCACACATTCCCGTTGCTCGACCACAAACAGGCGACGTCGGCGCGCGACAACGATCAATACCTAGCACCTCTAGGCATCAATACCTCGAACCATAAAGTATTGGGGCGCGGGGAAGCGTCATGGTGCGCGATTGAAAGCGTGTCGTTGCCAGTTTCTTATCATCCTGCCCTTCATCATCCTGCCTACTACCGTCGCGCCTACTACCGTCGCGCGGGCATTGCCAAGACAAAGGAGCGAAACTGAGCGGCCATTCGGCAGCAAGAACTCTCTATCGGACCAATCCTGCCGTGATATCGAGATCGAGGTCAGCAAACTTGCCGGCTTGGAGATGTTCGACTGCCAGCCCTCCCATCACGGCATTGTCGGTACACAACGCCATGGGGGCGATCATCAGTTCAATGCCATCGGAATGACACTCCTCGGTTATCCGCTGACGAAGACGTTTGTTCGCAGCGACACCACCGCCGATGCACAAGCGATTGAGTTTGGTGATCTGCAGGGCACGCAGCGACTTATCGACCAGGCAATCCACGACCGCCTCCTGAAAACTCGCCGCTAGATCCGCCTGTTGCTGCCATGACAATTCCACTTGAGTCGGATCGGCACCACCGGGACCGGTAATCGCGTAGCGCACCGCCGTTTTCAGTCCGCTGAAGCTGAACTGCAGTCGATCGGGCTCGGACAAAAACGACCGGGGAAACCGATGTGCGGCGGGATTGCCCTGCTCGGCCAATTGGGAAAGGGCCGGCCCGCCAGGGAAAGGCAGCCGTAGCATATTCGCAACTTTATCGAACGCTTCGCCCGCGGCATCATCAATTGTCCCGCCCAATAGCTCGAACGTCGCACCGCTCTGACAACGATACAAATGCGTGTGGCCGCCACTGACGACCAATCCCACACACGGAAATATGTCCCGCCCGCTGGCAATGCGACATGCGTAGATATGAGCGTGCAAGTGGTTGATGGCAATCAGTGGCACGTTCAACGTCATGGCCAATGTCTTGGCCGCGACCAATCCGATCAGTAACGACCCGGCCAAACCCGGCGTGTTGGCCACGCCCACCGCATCAATATCAGCCAGCGTCAGACCGCTGCGCTGCAACGTTTCGTCGATGACCGGGATGATCCGTTCGACATGAGCGCGCGCCGCAATCTCCGGAACCACGCCACGAAACTTCTCGTGCAGATGTTCCTGCGATGCAACGACGGAGCCGTAAACATGCAGTTGCTCGTCGACAATTGCCGCCGCCGTTTCGTCACACGTCGATTCGATGACGAGAATCTTCTTTGGTTTTGTCTTCGACTGCAAAGCCACTTATTGTTCCAGCTTCGATTCCAAGTACTCCACGGCTTTCCGCAATTGAGGATCGCGAAAATTGCTGGAGCGATCCGATTCCTCTTCGTTGCCGTCTTGATTCTTGATCAGGAATCTATCTTGCTGCCACGTCAGCAGCCGACCGATCTGGTAATCGTTCATCCGCACTTCGTATCCTGTATTGGGGGAGACACCCCATTCATCTTCGTCCGTGGCACCGGGAAAACGGTGAATGTTGTGGCCGTTGGGACGATGGTAACTGGCCGTCGTCAATTTCAATGAACTTTTTCCCGCTTGCAAGTCAATTACCCGCTGTACGCTTCCTTTACCCCAAGTTCGCTGGCCAATAACAACCGCTCGATCATGATCCTGCAGCGCCGCCGACACGATCTCGCTGGCACTGGCACTGTACTGATTCACCAACACGACCATTGGAAAACCTGTG
>JAGQPD010000096.1 GCA_020426865.1 Planctomycetales bacterium | reverse complement strand
TCGGTCATGATGATGATCTTGTCGTAGCGGCGTTTGGAAATGTCTTGATCGTCGCCGATGCCAGCTCCGATCGCCTGGATCATGCTGCGTACCTCTTCGTTGGCCAACACCTTGTCCTCTCGGGACTTGTAGGCATTGATAATCTTACCGCGTAACGGCAGAATGGCCTGGTATTCGCGCAGGCGACCTCCTTCGGCACTGCCACCGGCCGAATCACCTTCCACGAGATACAGTTCGCACTTTTCCATTTCCTTACTGGTGCAATCTCGCAGCTTACCGGGCAAGCCGCCGCCTGAGAGAGCCCCTTTGCGTTCTCGCAATAGTGCTTTGGCTTTGCGAGCCGCTTCGCGAGCTTCGCAGGCGAGGATTGCTTTACGTACGATCGACTTGGCTGATTTGGGATTCTGTTCCAGGTAGTTCGTCAAGAATTCACCGACGGCGGACGTCACAATCCCTTCGACTTCACCGTTACCCAGCTTCGTTTTCGTTTGCCCCTCAAACTGCGGTTCGGGAATACGCATCGAAATGACGGCCGTAAGACCTTCGCGAAAGTCATCACCGGTCAACGACTGGTCCTTGATCAGGTTCTCCTTACGACCATACGCATTCAACGTACGCGTCAATGCGGCGCGAAACCCGGACACGTGCGTGCCACCTTCATGCGTGTGAATATTGTTGACATAGGAATGGAGATTTTCGGTATATTCGCCCGAGTATTGCAGCGCCACCTCGTATTCGACGCCCTCCGAGTCGCCAGCCATATAGATCACGTCGGCATGCAAGGCTTCGCTGGCCCGATTGAGATGTTCGACAAATTCAACGATTCCTCGTTCGTAGTAAAACTCATCACCTTCGGAATTCCGATCGTCGCGAAACACGACACGCACACCGCGATTCAGAAATGCCAACTCTTGGAGTCGTTTGTAAAGTGTGTCGAATTGAAATTTCGTCGTTTGGAAGATCTGTCCGTCGGGTTTGAAGGTCGTCTTCGTACCCACTTTCTCCGTGGTACCTACTCGGCGTACCGGACCTTGTGGAACGCCACGTTGATACTCTTGTTGAAACACATGACCGTCGCGACAGACTTCGACCTCGCACCATTCCGACAGAAAATTGACGACCGTAACACCGACACCGTGCAAACCTCCGGAGGTCTGGTAGGCGCCTTTTTCGAATTTTCCGCCAAACTTCAAGACCGTCATAACGCCTTCGAGGGTCGAAACTTCGCGATCAAGTTCGGCAGACAACTGTTCGTGAATGCCGGCCGGTATCCCCCGCCCATCGTCCTCGACGGTTACCGAACCATCGGTGTTGATAGTGACTCGGACCGCCTTGGCAAACCCCGCCATCGCTTCGTCGATTGAATTATCGACCACTTCGTAGACCAGATGGTGCAGGCCACGAGCTGTCGTATCGCCGATGTACATGCTCGGCCGCTCGCGAACGTGTTCCAAATCGGAAAGGTGCTGCAAGTCCTCCGGCCGATATTCTTGGTTGGCCTTCTTCTTACCTTTGTTTTCTTCCGTCATGTTCGTTTATCTTTTGAGTCTCAATGAAATGCTGTTTGGTACACAAATCTGTCAAACGTTTCAGGTCAAAGTACCTACGCGAAAACGCAGATCCTTAATCGGGTGATCGGGTAGTCGTTTCGACCATTCAGACATAAGTTGCCGCTTGCGGAATGTCAGCTCTTGCATCGCTGTCGAGTTGGCGACGGTAATTTCCAAGACACCTCGCTTCAGATTTCCTGGTCGACTTAACGGTGCCAAAACGTTTCCGACGATTTCCTGCCAGGTTTGCTGATATTGTTCGGTGACCTCGATCTGTGCGAAGCCCCGGCGTGCGAGGAGATTCGCCACGATGTCGCCAATCTTCTTCGGTCCTTGCTGCGCCATCCTTATCGACGCCCCTCACGAGAAAGTGGCATGACGACATAATCGTATCCATCGTCTGTGGCAAAGGTCACCGCACTCTCGTTGTCCAATACATCGACGACGATCATTTTCTCCAGGTCGAGGACCTTCAGAAAGTCGGCCACGTAGCGATTATCGAGAGTGACATCAATCTGTTCTCCCTCATAGGGAATGGGCAATTCAACATGCGACTGCCCGACCTCCGCCGCCGATGCCGAAAGGGTAAGATTGCCCGTCGTGAACGACAGATCAAGTCCCCGGCTCTCGTCACTCGTCAAGATCGCCGCCTGCCGCACCGCGGCATAGAACGGTCCAACCGTCAGGTTGATCTTCAGCGAATTGTCGCGACTGGGAAAAACGTCACGCCAACGCGGAAATCGTCCCTCGACGAGCCGAGCATAGATGGTCGCGCGAGGTGTTCTTACGAGGATGTCGTTGTTTCGTGCACAAATGGCGATCTCCGCGTCAGCTTCGGTAACCGTCCGGTCGATCAACTGCATCGCTCGCGACGGTACAATCGTCATCCCGTCGCCCCCCTTGTGATCGTTGTGCGCAACGGCTGGACCTTCCATCTTCGCCAGCCGGCGTCCGTCGGTTCCCACACCAATGATGCGTTCCGGTTCGAATTCCAGTAACACGCCACCAAGTGCATAGCGACTACTTTGGGTATCCGTAGCGAAGAGCGTGCGACGTACCAATTCGCGAATCAACCGAGCTGGAACTTCGTGATAGGACTGCTCGTAGAACGACACAACCTCCGGAAACTCGTCGGGATTTTGTGCCGGCAACTTGAAGCGGCTGTGCTGGCCACGAACTTCGATCGAGTTCCCATCACTTTCAATCGCCAGTTGCTCAACACTCGATTCTCGCAGGATCAAGCCAAACTTGTCTACTGGCAACAATACGCTTCCTGGTGCAGCTACGTCGATTTGTGGTACGCTCAGACGAACGCCCACTTCGGTATCGGTCGCGGATAAAACCGTTTCCTCATTGGTGACGGTCATTTTCACGTTTCGCAAAATCTCTTTCGGACTTCGGGATGGTGCAACGGGTGCGGCTGTCTGGAACGCGGCCAGTAACGCTTCGCGGTTTGCAGTGATCTTCATCGATTCCAACCCTGTCGTAGATGCGGCTTAGTAGAAATTCCTAATAGAAGAATTTAAATACAGTAGTAGTAATTAGCGGGACAGCTCGAATGTCGATAACTCGCGAACACCGGCATCAAACGGCAGGTTTTCCGTTGCTTTTCGCCGCAAACATCCAATCCGCCGTGTGGAAAAGCTGTTGGGTACCTGTTGTTACGTTGTCACCAAGTGTTGATTGTCAAGTGTCATTGTTGATGCATCCATCGTCGTGTCGATAAGCCGGTAAAGTTGCGAACAGGAAAAAACGCGAAGGCGACAGCTTTTCCACAGTAGCTTTTCCGCAGTAGTGTGCAGGCGATCGTGTTCGGTCGTCGTGTTGTCATTGAATCCGCCGTTTGGTTGCTCATTGCGTCGTTCGGCGTCGATTAGCGGTTTTGGTTTTCGTGGTGTTTTGCATGACTGTGGTTAGTTCGTTAACCGAGTTTCGTATTTCGAGGTCCGATTCGACCAGTTCCGCTGCTTTGCGAAGGGCGTGCATTACGGTCGAGTGGTCCCGTTTGCCGAAGTGTCCGCCGATTTTATTCAAGCTACATCCGATAAGGTTGCGAGTGAGGTACATCGCCAATGACCGAGCCAACACGACTTGTTGGCGACGGGATGGTCCGGTAACGTCGCGTACGGGAACTTTGTAATACTGTGCGACATGACGAATGACATCAGGCACGGTAAGAAGCTCGGTGGGTGCATCTTGAAGGAGACACGTTTCGACGATCGATTCGTCGATGGTGGTCAGCCGTCGGCTGTGGGCGATCGACCAACAACGCGAAAGGGCGGCATCCAGATCGCGGGCAGTCGGGTACGAGCCCTTGGCCAATGCGGTAACGGCCGGCGGAGAAATACTCAAAGCTCGACGATCGGCAAGCGACTGCAACAGCGTAGGTCGCGTTTCGACCGTGGGTAGCTGGATCGATAGCGATAGTCCCGACAACAATCGGCTTACCAGCCGTGGAACGGCGTCCGGCCAACTTGCTGGCGGAACGGAAGATGTGGCGATGATCAATCGCTGTGAATCACGAAAATCGTCGATCGAAGCAGCCAATTCATCTTGAGCTATTTCTGACATGGCGAGTTGATGAACGTCGTCAATAACGAGCAAGCTGCAGTTGTCGATTTGTCGTCGCAGGGTCTCGGTTGTACGATCCTTGCGAGCTTGCATCCAACGTATCCGCCAGTCGCCGGCCGAGGTTACGAGAACGTTTTGTTGCGGACGAAGGTACTTCCAGGTAGCGGCAATTCCCCAAGCAAGATGAGTTTTGCCAACTCCCGTTGGTCCAATCAGCACCAAGGGACAGCGACAGACTAGATTGATTGCTTCACCCAATAGATCTTGGATGGCAACGGCCAGCAGCGCGTTTTCATGTCCCGCGACAAACGGGCAAACGTCCCCAGTGACATCCGGTTGGGATCCGGACATCAGATCGAGACTGATGAAACTTCCCTGCAGGGGAATAGTAAACGTACCAGTGACCACTCCCAACTCCCTATAACGCTGGCGATACAAACCGGCAATTATAGCGGTTTTCCGGTTTCCTCGCGACCGGGCAAGGCCGGTTTTGGCTAAGATTTTCGTGGCCGTAACTTGTTGACAGACAATAAGATACGGCTGGCCGCCGAGTCCACTTCCTCGATCGTCGTCGGGGGCCCCAGGCTGAACCGCAGGGAACTGTTAACAACGGCGTGTTCGCAGCCCATCGCCAGCAGGACCGGCGATGGTTCGCTGGAACCGCTGGCACAAGCCGAACCGGTGGAACACGCGACCCGTTGCATGTCCAGTGCCAGCAACAGCGCCTGTCGGTCAACGCCGGGAAAGGCGATGCCTAACGTGTGCGGCAGACGTTCGACCGACTCAGCATGAACAACCGCAGTTGGGTCTCCCTGTACCAACAGATGCTGAAGATGATTGCGGAGCGAGCGGACTCGGGGCGATGCATCATCGATATGTTCGACGGCAATCTGGAGCGCTTGTCGCATTCCAACGGCCAACGGTACCGATTCGGTTCCGGGGCGCATCGCCAATTGCTGTCCGCCGCCAAAAAGAATCGGTGCACAGGCAGTCTTTTGTCGCAGGATCAAGGCCGCGATACCGACGGGGCCCTGAAACTTGTGAGCAGAAACGGTCATGGCATCCACATTCAGATCGGCGAAACTAACATGGATTTTTCCCGCCGCTTGCACCGCGTCGGTATGAAATAACGCTCCAGCCTGGTGCGCCAATCGAGCCAGTTCGGCGACCGGTTGAATCACTCCGGTTTCATTATTGCCCAGCATGACACTTACCAATTGAACGTATTTTTCTTGTTCCAGCAGCAACCTGAAGGTCGGCAAATCGATGACTCCATGGCGATCGACGGGGACAAACGCGATGCGATACCCGAGCGGCCGTAATGAATTGGCAGCTTCGAGTACGCTGGGGTGCTCAATCGCCGAAATGAGGATCGTCCCCGGCGGCTGGCGGACAAGTCCCCGGATTGCCAGGTTGTTGGCTTCGGTGCCACCGCTGGTAAAGACGACCCGGTCGGGCGGATGGGCGTGTATCCGGGCACCCAATAGCTGGCCAATCATCTCGCGGGCATCGTCTAAAACTCGACGAGCACGTTGTCCGGCGGTGTGCGGACTGGCAGGATTCGCGTAGTCTTGTTCAAAGCAGTCAGTGATAGCACGGACCACTTCGGGATGGATGGGGGACGTGGCGTTGTAGTCGAGGTAGATCGGGTCCATAGCGACGGTAGGGGCTAGTGATCGGAGAGTGTCTTCATGCCGTCGACAGCAGCGGGGAAGTCGGGGACAAAGTCGATCGCTTTTTGGTAGTCCGCCTTGGCATGCTTGGAATCGCCCATCTCATTCAAAGCGCGTGCCCGGTCGCAGTATTGTCTTGCAAGGATTTGATGGAGATTATTGGTGAGTGCGTCGATAGCAGGTTGACTACCATCGTCGGACGCCAATTCGGCCTGGCGGAACAAGTCGGGTACGAACTCGTACCGACCGTCTTGGGCGGTCTGGGCGACGAGCGGCCAGAAGGCCTTGGCGTGGTTGGGATTTTTTTTCGACCAGGCCAGCCATTTGGATTCGGCATTATCGTGATATTGATCGAGATACGAGCAGAGTATCGCGGCATCGTGTGGTGTTGATGGCTGCGCCATCGAGTAGTATTTGTGATAGACGGGATCCCAACGTTTTGGATTTGTCGCGGACGTCCGAATCAGCGCGTTGGCCGACAAATGCGATTGGAGGTCGTAGTTCTTTGGGTCGCGGAACGTTGGTACAAATTGAATATTGATGACCGGGATTCGATAGAACCAATAACTGCGGCGGGCGAACGTTTGAGGGCAGAATTCTTCTCCTTCGACGAAACCCGTCATGTAAATGGCGACAAGGACTGTGGCGATCGATCCGAGACTAATGAAGAGTATGGACCGAAAAGGCCGGCCCCCCTTTTTGGGCAGAGCGATATTCGCCGAATGCGGAGTTGGAGTTGGAGTTTGCGGATGGATGTGGGAAGCGGTATTGGCGGTATTGGTAGTCATTGGCAACGTGAAAACTCCGATCGCTCAGCCTAAAACCCGACGCTGAAAGCCTCATTATAGCGGCCTCGTGCCATAAGAAACGTGCCGTAAGAGACCCAAGTGAAAAAGTGAGCCGCGAAAAAGCGGGCGGAGTCTGAGGGGAAATGTTGCCCAAACGAGCCTATCTGGCGAAGACCAACCGTGGACAGATGCTGGGGCTCGATCGACCCCAGATGTCGTCCGCACCCTGGTGGTGGACGACCCGCGGCGGCCACCGCCATAACCCGTCCGGCCAAGGTGGTGAGGAACAGCGGCGGCTGCGGCTGCAAGCCGTCTTGTTTTTGGCGCGGGAACCGCTAAATACAAGAAAACTTAGCCAACTTGCCAACTTGGCGGATGGCACCGAAGCACGTACACTTGTGAACCGCTTGAACGAGCAGTACGATGCCGCCGAAAGGGCCTTCCGAATCGAGGAGGTAGCGGGCGGAATGCAACTGCGGACCCGCAGGAAATACGGCCGGTGGCTGCGCAGATTGACGCACGTGCCGACTGAAGTTAGGCTGTCCGCGCCGTCGATGGAGACATTGGCGGTGGTTGCCTACCGGCAACCCGTGGTCCGGGCAGAAATTGAGGCGATTCGAGGAGTGAGTTGCGGCGAGATATTGCGGCAACTGATGGAACGTGATTTAGTACGCGTAGTAGGACGCAGTGAAGAGCTGGGTCGGCCATTTTACTACGGCACGACCAGGCGATTTCTGCAGCTATTTGGTATGCGGCACTTAGACGAGCTGCCGCGAACAGAAATCTTGCGAGAATCAGGGGCGAACCTGACGATAGATGAGCAAGAACCGGGCAATGCCGGTTCCCAGTTCCACAATGAGGAGGGAGTAAGGGACGTGAGCTATTCAATCGAGAACGACATCGAATCGCTGTCGACAGCAATCGAAGAACCCATCATGAACGCTGCCGGTGCCGTGGTAATCGCCAACGAAGCCGACGATGATGATTGGGACGACGACGAAGAGGAATTCGACGACGACGAAGAGGACGATGACGACTTCGACGACGACGATGAAGAGGACGACGACGACGAAGACTGGGAGGAAGTCGAAGACGAAGAATTCGAGGATGAAGAATTCGAAGACGAAGAATTCGATGACGAAGATGAAGAATTCGACGACGACGACGAGGAAGAAGAAGAAGAGGACGAAGACTGGGAAGAGGTCGAAGACGAAGAATTCGACGACGAAGAAGATGAAGATGATGATGATTGGGACGACGACGAAGAAGAGGAAGAGGAAGACTGGGAGTAATTGTCCGTAGTGGCCCGGTTACCGTGTTGGCCGCACCCGCCCTCACGGTAGCTTGTCCAGGCAAGTTGACAATTGCCACTTAAATGTTAGATCTGAAATAGTCTCCGCAGCGCCTCCAATAGGCTGCGGGGTGGGTCGTGAGATGAATCCTCACGCAAGGATTCAAGTGGCGGATGGAGAAGCTTATTGACCAACCGGTCAAACGATTGATGTATCTCTTCCACCACCCCAGGCTCCAGCCCCTTGAGCTTTTGGAGCAACCGGGTCAGTTCGAGCTCCTTCACGCGATTGGCGTTCTCTTTCAACCGGCGGATCGTCGGTCCCGTCGCCCGATGCTGGAGCTCCTGCAGAAACCTCTGCGTTTCATCGTCAATGATCCGCAACGCTTGCGGCCACTCCCGCTCCCGACTCCGCCGATTCGCCTCACACGCCTGCCGCAAATCATCGATACTGTACAAATATACACTTAGGCAGTCGGCGATGGCGGGGTCGAAGTCGCGAGGGACCGCCAGGTCCACGATGAACAACGGTCGCTGAAACCGCCGCGCCTCAATCGACCGATATCGCTGCAGCGTGACAATCGGCTCCGTCGCTCCCGTTGAGGATACGACCAGGTCCGCGGCTGCCAGCAGCCCATCCAGGTCCTCCCACCGATACGGATGACCCTGACATGTATCCGCCAACTCTTGTGCTTTGTCCCAACTGCGATTGACGACCGATATGTCACGCGCGTGCGAATCGAGGAGGTATTGGACGGTATCTTGAGCCATCTCGCCGGCGCCAATGACGAGGATCTTCTTGTCATCGAGGCGTTCAAAAATCTGGCGTGCGAAGTCCCCGATCGCGACACTGGGAATACTGACGCGTTTGTGATGAATCGACGTATCCGTCGCCACGCGTTTGGCGACTCGAATCGCGGCCTGAAATACGGCATGCGTCAATTGACCTGCACTGTCACCATCGGCCGCCAGCCGATACGCTTGCTTGACCTGTGCCAGGATCTGGCTTTCACCCACAACCATACTGTCAAGACTGGCTGCTACCGTAAACAAATGCCGGACCGCCTCGGCCCCACTCAACAAAAACAGATCGTCCACAATCTCTACCGGACTCAATCCGCGAGAGGTCGCCAGAAACTCCACGATCTGTTCGTGACTCGTACCGGGGGCGTCGAAATCGTCCGCCGCATAGAATTCCGTACGATTGCACGTCGATAACAAGACCGCTTCCGTATCCGGAAACCGCTCGCGAAACTCCGCCAGTGCCACGGGAATTTGTTCCGGAGTAAACGCCAATCGTTCGCGAACTTCGATCGATGTCCGGTGATGGCTGCAGCCGACGATCTTCAAACTCATGATCGCCTCCCCGGCAGGGAGAAGCGAGTTGTCCCGCACTGGGTCATTGGTGTCAGCTCAGCGGGACCGATCCAGGCCGTCCCGGTTGCGTGCCGCGTGGGGGAAAACAACACGAATCCCAGTACCATCAACAGAAAGAAGAAACTCACCGTTGTCAAATAAGCGACCTTTCGCCCGTAGCGCGCCGGTCGGTAAAGTGCGTTAAAAATCAATACCAGTACCAGCCAAACCAACAGCGCCACCGAAATGCACACCACCGGATCGCTCCACGGCAGCGGCTGCGCCTGCTGGCTATGTTTGATCAAGTTCAACACAATCCCGGCCAGCAGACCCGACGCGAGAATCAGCGACGAAAAGACCAACGACCGCTCGTTGGCCGTTTGCAGCCATTCCAGGCTGGGGAGGCGAAATCCCGGTCGCGCCGTCCATTTGTGTTTTAACCGATATGACTGGACCAGGTACATGATGCCCGTAACAAATCCCAGGCAGGCCGCAACCGTACCGGCCAGCAACGCGATCCCGTGGGCCATCCCCCAATACTCCGTCGCTCGCTCGGCCGGAAAAAACTGGTCCTTGGGGAGCATTGTGGCGACGCCTAACAGCCCGAGTATCAGTGGCAACACGAAGATACCGGCCTGAGCGCCGGGGCGTGACAGCGAAAAAACCAGGTAGACCACTGCCACACACCAGGCACCGATCAAACACCAATGGTACCAGCTGGACAAGGGCGCCCCGCGCAGCTCCAACCCGCGGTGGGCCTGGGTTACCAGGTAGATCGAATGTGCGAGTAGCCCAGCGGTCAGGAATCCTAACAGAGTAAGATGACGGATCTTCGACCGGAAAAACAAGCGCGAGATTTCCAGAGCCAACGTAATGGCGTAGGAACTGGCGAAACAGACGATGGAAATACCCGACCACATACGCGCACCCGTTACGATTCGAGCCCATACTCCTTCAGCTTCTTATGCAACGTATTTCGGTTAATTCCCAATTTCGCCGCGGCCTTGGTTTGAATGTTGTTGCACGACAGCATGACCTGCGCGATCAATTCTCGCTCGACCCGATTCACGATTTTCGTATGTAACGCGTCTTCGTCGGGACCAGCGTTCGATAAACCATACTCAACGACCTCATACGTTAACGACTCCAAATCACCACCGCCGCGCGATTTTCGTCGTGCCCGCCCCGACGTCACAATCTCGGGTAGAAGTTCCAACGTCAGTTCGTCCCCCTCAGCCATGACGACCGCGCGTTCCATATAATTTTGCAGCTCGCGAACGTTGCCTGGCCAATCGTAGTTCTCGAGCAGCTCCAGTGCCTCGGGGTGAATGTGCGTGACATAGCGATCGTTGACCTCATTGTAGAGGTTCAAGAAATGAGTGACCAAGGCCCGTATGTCTTCTTTTCGCTTGCGAAGGGGCGGGATTTGGATTGGAACGACATTCAATCGCCAGTACAAGTCCTCGCGAAATCGGCCGTTCTCCACTTCGTCCATCAAGTCGCGGTTGCTGGCCGCGATCACGCGAGTATTCACGCGAATCGTCTGCGTATCCCCCACTCGCTCAAACTCACGCTCTTGCAGTACCCGCAGCAGCTTGACCTGCAACAGCAGCGAAACGGAGTCGATCTCATCGAGGAACACGGTGCCACCGTGAGCCGCTTCGAATCGGCCTGTGCGGTTATTGACGGCACCGGTGAAGGCACCCCGCACGTGCCCAAACAGCTCGCTTTCCAGCAGGTTTTCCGATAACGCCCCACAATTCACCTTGACCATCGGCCCGCCCGCCCGCTGACTTAGTTGATGAATGGCCGTCGCAATCATTTCCTTTCCGGTACCCGTCTCGCCCAATAGCAGCACTGACGCACTCGACCGTGCGACGCGCCGAGTCAACCGGTACACTTCCTGCATCGCCGGCCCGGAGCCAATCAGCCCGGTAATGGGCGGGCCGTCGGGCTTCGGAGGGTGGGTCGGAAACACGGGCATGGCAATGGACTATGGGCTGGGCAGATCCGCTGTCGCGGGCCGACGCGCCGACGTCTCCGCCGGGGCCACCGAATCCGCCGCGGCCGCTGATTCGATCGCATCCAAGATCGAACCGAGTAACTGCTGCGTCTTGATGTCAGCTTCCGCGCTTTGATTGTATCGGTCGTATTGCTGTAGCACTTCGCGACGGGTAAGTTGCACTCCGTGCCGACGAACTGCATGTGCAAAGCCGTCTCTGGATGCCTCTCGCAATGCGATTTCCAACCGCGACTGGCTGGCATATTCCAGCAACGCGACTTGGGCATGATGGGTTCCCAACGCACCCAAAGCGGCGGCGGCATCCAGTGAAGTTGCCGGTGAATTCAATGCTTGAATCAAGGCTGGTTCCAATTCCAACAGCTCGTAAAACCGATAGCGAGGCCAGTCCTCCGCATACTTGCGCAGCCATTTCGTTGCGTCCATCGCGTGCTGCTGGCGCTCCAGCGCCCCGGCCGGAGCTTCGCCCCATTGTCGCAAGGCGTACGACATCATTGTGGTCGCCGTCGCTTCGTCTTCGGGTAGTGGATAAGCGATGGTCCGCGGATACTGCCGAGCGATCGCGCGCATCTCTTCCACGAATTCCGGTCGCGATATCAAGACGATCGGTACCTGACTGGTGCGGGCATGCTTGCGCAACTGTTGGATCACTTCGCTGGCGGGAGGCGCATCGGTGGCATCGCTGATCAAAATCGCGCGATAGTCGGGCGACTGAACCGCCATCCGCAACAATTCACGACCTGACGGAGCAATGTCAGTATCAAGTCCCATTTGCGTAAAGAAGCCAGACAGCGTTACCGCACGCGCTTGAATGGGATGTGCGACGGACACTCGCGGCCGGCCACTGGTCGCTACCAGCTGCCCCAACAGTTTGATGTATTGGCTCGCTCCAGCAAACGGCTGCTGTGGGTCGATGCTGGCAATTGCCGCCGCGGCCGCGTATCGCAAGCGGGAGTCATCCGACGATAGCGCCCGCGATAACGGCCGCCGCTGACCACCCGCGGCCATCAACACGCTGGCATCACGCAGATCGCCGAGCACCTCGCAGATCGCCGTCGCGGCCGGTGTCCAATCGTTCGTCAGCGATTGCGACAGCAACTGTTCCAGTCGCGCCGCGCCCAACGCCGCTGCCTCGACCCGAGGACTGTTCTCCGCCCGCGGTAATGACTCGTCAATATGCGACATGATCTTGGCAGCATGCAGCTGCGACACATAATACAGGTCCAACGCTTCCTGATCGTGTCGCGCCACGTTTCGCAACGCCCTTCCCAGGCGCGCCGCCTGCATCGCGCGATCTTGGTCCTGTGTGTATAGTATCGATCGCAATTGCTTTTCCGTTGGATCCCATACCCAAGCTGGTGATTCCATCCGGTCTGCATAGGCCATCGTGTGATCGTCCACCAGCGCGGCACGCGTGCGCTGCTTGAGCAAAACCGTGGCGTCCGCCACCGTCGGATACGCCTGGACGATCTGATGCAATGACCATGAGGCAGCCTGTTGTTCATTCCCGTTGGGCGAGAAGTACGATGGCAACAACAGCGGTACCGCCTCGGACACTTTCAGCTGCCCCAGCGCGTAGATCGCTTCGGCTCGCGTTGTCTCGCTCGATGCTTCCAGGGCTGCCGTCAGTGGTTCGACGGCGTCGGCACCCAGTTCCACCAGCGCTCGCCGCAACGCGGGTTTGTGTTCCTCCCAGGAGGCCTCCGCAAATGCCGCCAAAAGTGCCGGGACCGCGTGATCGTGCGCCTGACGCAGTTCCACCATCGCCGCATACCGCTTCGATGGCGTCGGTGACTTCAGGCCCGACATCCAACCGGCAATCTGCTGCGGATCGCGCGATCGTCGGTCCGCTGCCGCAAAAACCGCGTCGGCTAACTGACGTGACTGTGGCATGAGCTGGCTGTGCCGCTGAAGTCGCAAAAACACCGCCGCGCCCTGGGCATCGTAAAGCGAAAGTAGTTCCGCCTCTGGCGGCATCGTCGCCGTTAGCTGCTCGAGATACTGTTTCGCCAAATCGTATTGCTCCAACCCCGCCAAACGATCCGCGGCCGAAAGCAATTCCGCCGGTGTCTGCGGATTCGATGCACGGATCCCGTCGATGATCGGTTGCACAATCTCCCGAAAAGCAGGATCGGAGGCCAGTTCCTGCCCCTCCGCAACTGGCGTTAATCCCAGACAAAAGAAACTGAGGCAGGCGACCGTGAGGCAACAGAGCAGCAACTTCATGATGAAAAACCTTTGGAGTCCGGCGACTACACTATTTATTACTTTGTTCCATTCCCAACTTTTCCTTCCAGTGTTGCACCTGCCGAGCGACTTCGGCGGGGGCCGTCGATCCATAACTGCGAAATGCTTGCACCGCCTGCTGGACTCCCAGGCTGTCATAAACCCGCTCGTCCAACTTGCTGTCGATCGCTTGCATTTCCTCCAATGTCAATTCGCTTAGTCGCACACCACGCTTCATGGCCGCACCTACCAATTGGCCAACCAGATGGTGAGCGGTTCGCTGAGGGTATCCGCTACTGATGAGGTACTCCATCAATGTGGTGGCGTCCAAATGCCCCCGCTCCAGTCCCGCCGCAATCGCCTCGCGCCGCAACTCTGCCCCGGTGACAATCGGTGCCGCTAACTCCAAGCACGCCTCCACCGTATCCACCGAATCGAACAACGGCTCCTTGTCCTCCT
>JAGQPD010000095.1 GCA_020426865.1 Planctomycetales bacterium | reverse complement strand
CGTCGTTGGTGTGCAGCGTGCTAAAGACCATGTGTCCCGTCAGTGACGCTTGCACGGCAATCTCGGCGGTCTCCAAATCACGAATCTCGCCGACCAGGATCCGGTCCGGATCCTGGCGCAAAATCGATCGCAAACATTGGGCAAACGTATTACCGATATCCGGATCGATCGGAATCTGCACAATCCCATCAATGTCGTATTCGACCGGATCCTCCGTCGTGATCAGTTTGTCCGTAATCTCATTGAGCTCGCTCAGCGCCGAATACAACGTTGTGGTCTTGCCCGAACCGGTCGGTCCGGTAACCAGCACAATCCCATTGGGCTTCCGCATCACAATGCGAAACTTTTCCATCGTCTCATCGTTCATCCCCACCTTGTTGAGGTCCAACGACACGACGGAACGATCCAACACTCGCATCACCACGCTTTCGCCAAACAGCGTGGGCAATACACTCACCCGCAAGTCAACCGGGTGGCCGCCCACCGCCAATTCAATTCGACCGTCTTGCGGCAAACGTCGCTCGGCGATATCCAGGTTCGCCATCACCTTGATGCGAGTCGTGATCGCAAACGCCAAGTGGCGCGGAGGCGGCACCATTTCGTACAGCACACCATCCGCCTTGATGCGGATGCGGAACTCGTCCTCAAACGGTTCAAAATGTATATCGCTGGCGTGATCCTTGATCGCCATCAGCAAGACCATGTTCAGCAGCTTGCGGACCGGCGCCAGGTCCGCGGCTTTTTCCATGTCCGTGATGTCGATCGGGCCTTCGCTATTGATTGCCGCCGCCGCCTTGGCCAGCTCGTCGCTATCGTGCAGCTCGTCGACAATCTGTTCGAAACTTTCCGAAGCCTCGGAATAATACCGATCGAGCGCCTTTTGGATATCCCGTTCGGTGGCCACGACCACTCGAATACTGTACCCCAAAAATGTCCGCATTTCGTCCTGAATCGACAAGTTCTGCGGCTCGCAGGTCGCCACCGTCAAGATTCCGTCCTGCAGCTGCAGAGGAACAGCCCGATAAAGCTGCGCCATTGGCTCGGTCATCAAGGCAATCGTCTCGGGTCCGATCTGGTGGTCGCCCAGCGCCACCACCTGCATGTTCATCTGCTCGGCCAACGCCAGCGCCAGTTGCTCGCCGTCAATCAGCCCCATCTCCAGACCGATCCGCCCCAGCAGCTCGCCCGGATTACGCCGCTGCTCTTCCAGCAGCATCTCCAACTGGTCTTCGTTGAGGAACCCCAAGTCAATCAGGATTTGTCCGATGCGTCGAATCGCCATGTTGTCAATCTGTGAAAAGTTATCATGAAAAGGACATTGCTTCGTGCAACCGCACACGCGTCATCGCGCCGCATTGCTGCGTTGTATATGCATTGTTGCATCAATGTTCAGCGAAGTGACAAGCAGCCGCGACCGACGGAAGTGGTCAATGACCACCCCCCCCTTCGCTACTACGTGCCGCCTCGCCTACATCGTCTTCGTCGTCGAAAATGCCACGCCGGGCATTGGCAATTCGCTTGGCCAAGTCCTCAGGATTGTGGGCTTTGGCAAGCGCATCTTCGACGGTTACTTTTTCCTCGCGCCATAGGTTAAACAGCGAATCATCGAGCAGAACCATCCCCTGCTTGGCTCCGGTTTGAATCGCCGACGTAATACGGAATGTCTTGTTTTCGCGGATCAGGTTCGCGATCCCCGGTGTGACCACCAACATTTCATACGCCGCCACTCGCCCTCCGCCGATCTTCGGCAGCAACGCCTGCGACAGAATGCCAATGATCGAAGTGGACAACTGAGTTCGGATCTGATCCTGTTGGTTCGTCGGAAACACGTCGATGATACGATTGACGGTCCCCTGAGCACCGGTCGTATGCAGCGTACCGAACACGACGTGCCCCGTTTCGGCCGCCGTAATGGCCGTTTCAATCGTTTCCAAGTCACGCATTTCACCCACCAGAATCACGTCTGGATCCTGACGCAATGCCCGGCGAATGGCCTCCGAAAACTTCGGGACGTCCGTCCCCACCTCACGCTGATTCACCGTCGACTTCTTGTGGTTGTGATAAAACTCGATCGGGTCTTCAATCGTGATAATGTGATGATCCACGTTCTCGTTGATGTAGTTGATCATGCTCGCCAACGTCGTGCTCTTGCCCGACCCGGTCGGTCCCGTCACCAGGAACAACCCACGCGGACGCATGCACAACTTCGCTACCGCCGCCGGTGTCCCCAATTGTTCGAACGTCAACATCGTGTTCGGAATCTGCCGCAACACCATGGCGACATTGCCACGCTGCTTGAAGACCGAGACACGAAACCGAGCCAAATCGCCGAAGGCAAAACCAAAGTCCGTGCCACCGACCTCTTGCAGCTCCAACTGACACCGATCGGGCGTGATGCTCTTCATCAACGCCACCGTGTCTTCCGACTCCAAGACCTTTGTCTCCAGCTTCCGCATCCGGCCATGCAGTCGAAACACTGGCGGCTGTCCAACCGTCAGGTGAATATCGCTGGCCCCTTGCTTGCAACAGGCCTGCAACAATTTATCGATAAGAATTGTGCCCATAATGTGGCTTCGCTCACTAGACGCCCGCTACTTGCCTGCCGCATCGGTCGTGATCCGCTCCGGCTACCGACGAAAGTGCCTCAACCTTTCGCCCTCGGCAAACCCCGTTCGCCCCTCGGGCAAAACAGGGCCCCTCGCGGCAATTCAACCGCCCCCCCACTGACGCGGCTGGCGGCGTCCTCGTATAGCGTCCTCTCTTTGTTCCGTTTTTCTTGTTCCCTCGAACAACCACCGCCTTAGCCTTGGCCGTTCGAACCAATTATTCGCACCACCTCCCGCCAACACAAGTAAATCCACTCGCAACGCACCCACCCAACCCAAAAACCACTCGAATGGGTGCCATCGCACCACCCACAAGAGGCATCCCATCTCCCGCGCGATCAACCGGCACCCGACTAGGAAGCCGTTTCGATGATGCCGTCGTCTTCGGTCCGTTTGGCCACTCGGAATACTTCCTCCAAGGTGGTGATCCCCCGCATCACCTTATGCATTCCGTCGCGGTACAACGTCGCCATCCCTTGCTGAATCGCCGCCTTGCGTAGGTGGGCCGAGGGTGCTCCTTGGAACGATAATTCCCGAATTTTCGCCGTCATGAACATCAATTCGTAAATACCGATCCGACCGCGGTACCCACCTTTTCCACAATGAGCGCACCCGCGACCTTTCATAAACGTTGCCTTCTTGGCCGCCTCTGGTGTGATCCCGGCAAGGTCCAGCTCCGCCGCTGAGGGCTTATATGGTTCCTTGCATTTCGAACAAACCACCCGCACCAAACGCTGCGCCAGGATCGCGATCACGCTGCTCGAAACCAAATAAGCCGGTACCCCCATGTCCGTCAAACGTGTAACAGCGCTGGGCGCATCGTTCGTATGTAGTGTACTGAAAACCAAGTGTCCAGTCAAAGACGCCTGGATTCCCATGGAAGCGGTCTCGAGATCCCGCATTTCGCCGACGAGGATGATGTTGGGGGCCTGCCGCAACATCGCCTTGATGATGCGAGCAAAGTCCAGCCCAATGTTGTGCCGGACCTCCACCTGGTTGATCCCCGATAGGTAGTACTCCACCGGGTCCTCCGCCGTGATGATCTTGCGGTCCGGGCGGTTGAGCTCATTAAGCGCCGCGTACAACGTCGTCGTCTTGCCCGACCCGGTCGGACCTGTCACCAAAATGATACCATTGGGCCGCCGCATCAATCCTTGGAATTCTTGATAATTTTTCTCTGACAGACCCAATTGGCGGACGCCGACCCGAATGTTGTCTTTGTCCAATAGCCGCATCACGACCGATTGACCGTGGTTGGTGGGGATCACGCTGACGCGCAGGTCCAGTTGCTTTTCGCCGACCGTAACCTTGATCCGGCCGTCCTGAGTCCGGCGGCGTTCAGCGATATCCAATTTCGACAGAATCTTGATACGCGAAACGATGGCCCCGAGCAGTCGGCGAGGGGGGCTATCGCGTTCAACCAGCATCCCGTCGATGCGGTAACGGATGCGCACCCGATCTTCAAACGGTTCGACATGGATATCCGAGGCCCGAAGCTGCACCGCTTCGCTAATCATCAGATGCACGAGCCGGACGACCGGGGCACTGTTGTCATCAACGGACTCGTCAGAAGAGACCGATTCCCCTTCGGTTTCTGTAAAATCGATGGCCGTATCGGTGAACTCCTGGAGCATTGAGTCGACCGATTCTCCTTCGTGTTGGCCGTAGTATTTGTTTATGGCCTCGAGAATGTTTTCTCGCGGGGCAAGGGCGACCTCGATCCGCCGATTGAGAATGAACCTCAGTTTATCGAAGGTTTCGAAGTCATTTGCGTCCGAACAGATAATCGTGAGCCGGCCGTCGTCGTCTTCGGCGTAGGGGAGCAGCACATTTTCGCGGGCCACCGATTCGGGGACCAGTTCGATCACCGACGGGGGAATATTGTATTCCAGCGGATCAATGTACTCGTGGCCATGCTGTTCTGCCTGGGCGCGAATCACCTCTTCCCCAGTGGCGTAGCCCAGCCGAATCAGGCAATCCCCGACGGAGCTGCGAGTATCCTTGGCCATCTTCTGGGCTTCGGCCAATTGCTCGCGACTGACGATCTTGCGGCGAATAAGGATTTCAGTGAAGTCAGCCATGTTGATAGACCTCGCGCAAGTTAAGACGTAATCGTATTGGATGTACCGCGAGCGAGACGCTCGGAATGAATTGCAACCTGTTCCGAAAAGGGGCCTGAATCTAGGGTAAATGAGACCCCTGGAAACTGTCAATTCTAACCGAGATTCGTCCGCATTGCGATGCGCGACGTCGTTAGATCATGCGAATGCACTGGAAACCGACCACCATCCGACCAGATTTGTCAGGTGTCAGGTGCCGGACGACCCCCCGATAAAACCCGTCGGCGTAGACAATGCCGACCTCGCGGCCGATGTGAAATCCCCGAGTATCGGCGATGTAGAGGCCTAATCCGCTGAGCGATTCGTCATGGACCTCGACCGTCCGCTCCAGTTCCGCGGGAAACCAGATATGCGCATGGTCGCACCCCCGATCCTTGCGAAATCGCGTCGAATCCCGCAATTCCTCCACGATCGGCGTCCCGCCCCCCGGCGCGGCGTCCCCAGGTTGTTCTTCCTTCCAATCAGTATTTTCCGGCATGACGGACATAGTTGAGCGTGCCAACCTCATGGTGCCAACGGCGATCAGTAGATTCCTCTAGCAACTATAGGTCGCTGGTTCGCCCGGAATGTCGTTGATCGCCATCCTCTCCCAACGGAACCGCCGGGCCAATGCCCGCCATTGCCAATTGCAACGATTCTTCAGGAAACTCCCTGTTAAAAAGGAGGTAGGGGACTTGACTACGTCAAGTTTTCCGCCGCCAAGCATGGCCGTGAGCTAACCTTGGATGTCGATTCCATTCCAGCGATCGCAACGCCCTCCCCCCCGACATCGTGCCCCGATCGTCGCATTGTTTCACCTACCAAATCCGAGAAGTCATGTCACGCGCGATGCCCCAATCGGACGACGAGCGGCTCGCTGCCGACCATCGTTCGGCACTGGGAGCCAAATGGATTTATCTGGTGGGGCTTCCCGTACTACTGGTCGCCGGGATCATCGTGCGATCCCCCAACTTTCGGATGGAGCAAGGCCCCGACGCACATCCGTTCGGCGGTGACTTCATCCACGAATGGGCCGGCGCGTACGCCTTGATGCACGGAGACCCGGGCACGTTCTACGACTGGAAAACCTTTAGCCAGTTGCAGCATGACCCACTGATCGTGGGTCAATCGTGGAATCACCATCGATTCTTTCCCACAATCTACCCACCATTCTACTATGCGTTGGCGACGCCATTGCTTCTGTTCCCACTTCCGGTAGCGGCAATCCTTGCCACTTACGCGTCCCTTGCCATGTTTGTGATCTCGCTGCTTTGGTTTCGCCGCACCGAACACCGAGCAACTAACATTTTGAGTTGGGCCTTACCGTTATCACTTCTCTTTACGCCTCTGATTGAGAATTTTGCCAGCTGCCAAAAGGGGACATTGCTGTTGCTATTACTGACTGGTACCTATGCGCTATTGCGGGGTGGCCGCGATTTCACGGCGGGTCTCCTGTTCGGCCTGATCGCCTTCAAACCGCACCTGGGCCTGCTGCTAGGCTGCACCATGTTATGGAAGGGCAAATGGCGATTCGTCGCCGGCGCAATTACCACGGTCGCCGTGCTCGTGCTTGCCTGCTTTGCTCTCGGATCAGAACTCTGCCGTGGCTTTACCCATATCGCACTCGGCACTAGCGACTACGTGACGATCGGTGGTTATGACTTGGCGAAGGCGCATACTCTCTGGAGCGGCTGGCAACTGCTTCTGGCCGACACATCGCCAACGTTGGTCAAACCCCTGACGCTGGTTTGCACACTCGCTGTACTGCTGGCACTGGCAACGATCTTCAAGGGGGCACTCAAAACGGACAGCCAACTCTTCCCATTCCAATTTGCGGCCGTCGTCGTGGCCATGATAGTGACTAGCCCACATTTGATGCACTACGATCTGACCATGCTGTTGTTGCCGATGGGAATGATCGCCTGCAACGTCAATGCATCACAAATGGCGCCGTATCGCAAACACTTGATCATCGCGACCTGGCTGCTGTATCTCGCGTGCAGCGTATCCCCCAACATTGCGACGATCATTCACCTGCAAATCACCGTTCCCGTAATGCTAGGACTGCTTTCTGTCTTGACCGTTGCGATCAGAAAGACCTCAACTGTCCCTTCCGGACGAAATACAGCTATGGTCTGCAGTATTGGCAATCTGCCCGGCGGGATATCTTGATTTGGCGGAATTCAACCGTCCGAAGATCGTAAGTTAACAATCGCCCCCAAAGCGGTTCGCCAAACCCGGCGATCACTTTGATGGCCTCCATTGCCGCGATGCATCCTAACGTCCCCGAGACGGCCCCAAATACCGGAAATTGACGACGCCATGTTGCTGACACGTCAGGATACAAGCACCGCAAGCACGGAGAACACCCCGCCGCCATCGTCGTAATGTGCCCCTCCAGCTCGTACATCCCACATTCTACGATCGGTTTGCCCTGGGCAAACGCCGCCGCGTTCATCGCGTAGCGCTCTTCAAACAACGGCGCACAATCGACCACCAGATCAACCTTCTCCACGAGGCGTTGGGCGTTATCATCCGTGATATTTTCCTCAACAGCAGTGATATCGATCCGCGGATTTAGTTCCAGTAACCGTTGCCGAGCACTAGCGACTCGCGATGTCCCTAATCCGTCGTACGTCATCAACAGCTGGCGATTCAGATCGCTGTGCTTGATGTTCCCGGCATGTGCCAACACCAGCTGACCGACGCCGGCTGCGGCTAACTCATAAGCAACTACGCTGCCAAGACCTCCGACACGCGATACAAGCACGCTGGCATCACGTAATTTCTGCTGCCCTTCCTCACCGAAATCGGAGACCCACATCTGCCACTCATACGTGGCCCGCTCCTCCTCCGTCAATCGATTTGCGGAATTGTCGTCCTTCACCACTTTCGCCTTCATCCCCTTGCGCATTCTACTAGCCGCCACTGATCGCCGACAAGATTGTGACTTCGTCACCTTCACATAGTCTCTCAGATTCTAAGTCCACAACTTGGCGGTCGTTCAGACTAACCAAGATCCATCCCAACAATCGACCATCGTCTTGCAGCACGGCACTTCGCAGGCCGTCGCCGTGGATGGCAACCAGTTTCCTCAACAATTGGCCCACCGTGCTGTCCGCGGCCACAGTGGCCACCTCGCGTGAGCATCCAGTCACGTCTCGCAGTCGACCAGAATAGGTCACGTTCACCTGCATTGCCTTGCGCACCTTCTTGATGTTATTCCTCACAACGGTCCCGCGCGCCATGTAGGCGCAGGGATACTCTCGTACGTAGACTACTCTGTTACGTAGACTGTCTCAGATTGATCCGTCCCCGTCAAACCGTTTGAAAAGCAGTTTCTCGACCGGCCGCCAACAAATCGCATCGCCAAATAGTCCCACGTAAAACCGAGCATACCACGATGAATGCGCCGAAAAAGCCACGTCATTCTCACTCCCACGAGACTATCATGCGTAGTGAAGGTGATGTGAACCAGTCCGAAGCGAGGCAGCGATTCGTAGCTCGACACCTTTCCGACGAAACTCGCCAACTGCTCGACGAAGACGCTCGATACTTTCTCCACCAATCACTCTCCACGCCCTGCCTGAATGCCCTGCAGTCGGCGGCGGGCAGCGAAATGACCGATCTTCAAGACCGCGCGATCCTGGACTTTCACGGCAATTCCGTTCACCAGATCGGGCACGCACACCCGCGCGTTTGTGCGGCTGTTGTCGAACAATTGCAATCACTCGCCTTCTGTCCGCGCCGA
>JAGQPD010000094.1 GCA_020426865.1 Planctomycetales bacterium | reverse complement strand
CGGCACCAGTTCGTGTTCGTGCCCGATTACAACGACGCGCCGATCCTCGATCAGCAATGGGACGTCGTGATCCTGGACCACGAGCCGCCACCCCGCCGTGGACATGACGCCCAGCGGCTGCGGGATCGTTGCCAGTTGATGATTGGCCACGATTCGGAGCATCCGGATTACGGCTATGGCCCGGTGTTCGACACCTTCAAGTATCGCTTCACGTTTTCCAGCGTCTTCCCCTGGACCACGGTCGTCAGCGACACCGATCCGCTCGATTGGCTCGCCGACGCCCTCCGACCTCAGTGGTATGCATAATCCCATGAAGCTTGCCGCCCTCTGCTGTACGTTCCGCCGTCCCCACACGCTGGGCCAGTTGATTGAATCCTACTTGCGGCAGGATTATCCACGCGAGCTGCGGGAGCTGATCATCCTGGACGACGCGGGGCAGTACGAGAACCAGTCGGGTGATGGATGGCAGCTGGTGACGATCCCCAGGCGATTCCGATCGCTTGGTGAGAAGCGCAATGCGTGCGCCGCATTGGCGTCGCCGGACGTTGAGGGATTCCTCGTTGCGGACGATGACGACATCTACCTGTCGCACTGGTTCCAGGCAACAGCAGACGCATTGGCTCAGGCAGACTGGTCGCGACCGGGTCTCGTCCTGCTCGAGCACGGCGACGGCCTCAAGGAACACGACACGAATGGCCTGTATCACGGCGGCTGGGCATTCCGCAAAGACGCCTTCTACCGTGTCCGTGGCTACGGTCCGCACAACAATGGCGAAGACCAGGAGCTGGCAGGACGATTGCATGACGCCGGCGTGACCGTCCACGATCCCTGTGAACATCACCAGCCGTTCTACATCTATCGCTACGATAACTGCAGCTACCATCTGAGCTACATGGACGACGCCGGCTATCGCGAAATCGGGCAGCATGCGGACGATGGCAAGGCGACGATTTCCATTGGCTGGCCCAGCGACTACACCGCGCTGCCTGTCATTCGGCGCTTTACATTCGCCCCGCACGTCAACCCGACGGATGATCGGACGCCAGTCGAGTTGATCGGCCCAGTGGATGCTCCAGGCGGCAACGGGCCCTCGAACGGCATGTACGCTTTGCAGAAGGAACTCCGAAGGCGGATTGATGCAGGCCTCGACTGGCTTTCGATCAAGCCGCTACCTGTGAGCGAGGGCGCGCTGCCCTGGTTCTGGAACTGGGCCGACCGCCGTTACGCGGCCTGGTGGGATTCGGAAGGGCTGCCGTTCATCCAAGGACCGAACATGCTCTTCACAAACTCCGCGTCGCCAAGAATCGATGCGCAAGAATGTGCATTGCTCGACGCCGCGAACTGCCGCGCGATGTTCTGCCACAGCGATTGGTATGCTGACCTGATTGCGAAACACCGCGGGCCAGCCAACCAGTCGCCGATCGTCTTGTGGCCGTACCCGATCGACCCGTGGCCCGGTGAGCCCTTGCCGGACGAGTACGACTTGCTGATCTACGCAAAGAACGGGCACCGGCCGCAATTGCTCGAGCACTTGGCCGAGGTCTTTCCTCGCCACATTCAGATTCACTACGGTCAGTATCAACGTGAGCAATTATTCGAGGCCGCGCGTCGCTCACGGGCGTGCGCGTACCTGGCGGACGATGACCACGGGCCGTTAGCGCTTCAGGAGATTCTGCTTGCTGGCTGCCCAACTGTTGGGGTGTGTACCGGAGCCTCGTTAATACAGCCCGAGGCGACGGGGTGGTGGGTGGATCGTCTTCCGCCGGGCCGCGCGTGCGTGGAGAGCGCGGAGGACGAGGCCGCTCTCGGGGCGTACCTGGATGCGATCGACCAGGTCCTGTCGTTCGATCGCACCGAAGTGCGCTCCGGCGCCGCCGACCGGTTCGCGACCGGTCGCATCGTCGATCTGCTGCTGGCCGAGCTTGAACAGACAGCGTTAGATTCCTGCGATCGGATCTTTAAGGAAGGTTGCCCAGAGCGCTGAGCAATCGCAGCGCTAACTTGGAACACGCGACCGTTCCAATTCAATCGCCCTGGGAAACAGAATACTGTTTTCTTTGTGGACATGCCGGTGCATGTCCTTTTCGAGGTGACGAAGTCCAGCCAGCATCGCACGATACGTGTTGCAAGCGCCTTCCGGAATGTGGTAGTCGCGGGTGAGTGTGTGGAGTCGCGAGAGCGCGTATCCGGCGTCGTCGTGTTCTTGTTCCATCATGCGGATTGGGTTCGCCACCGTGCCAAAGGGGAAAGACGGGTCGTCGGCAGATTGTTCCAGTTGCCGGATGGCCGGAAACAAGACTTGCTCTTCTTTGAACATGTGCGGCTCCAGTTCCGCCCGCAATGAATTGAATACTTCTTGAACGGTCGCCAGCTCAGGATGGTTCTCGCCGTGCGCCGCGACCACCTTCGCCACCATTTCCGTCAGCCGTGGCAGTTCCTCTCTCAAGTAAGCATGGTGCGTCTGCTCGATGTGGTCGCACAACTCCGTGAGTGGAGCGTTGAGCCAGCTTTCTGTCGAGTCGTCGTCCTCGGTAATGACCTCCTGAAGTTGTTCCATAACCTGTTGAGGATCAAGTTCGCGATCCCAGCAAGCCTGTTCCAGTGACGTTCCGCCGCCACAGCAATACTCGATCTGCAACGCCTCAAACACCCGAGACGTTTGCGGGTGTGCGGCAACCCAAGTGCCGACCGGTGAATTCAAATCTACTTGTGTCATAGCGAGGCTCCTTTCGGTTGATCGTTGAATAGCATTGCGTTCGTGTTAGGTGCCGAACATTCGTCGTAAAACGTGCACCGTTGCAGTACGCCCGGCGCGCGCCCACGATGTCATGAGTGGAATATCCTTCGGACAGACAGCTTGGCAGTTGGCTGCCTTGCCACAATTCTGTATTCCGCCTTGAGCAGTCATTGCCTCGATTCTGGGGGTGGCCGTTATTTCTCCAGTTGGGTGCGAGTTCATGAGGACGACCTGATTCATCGCGTGCGCACCGACAAAGGTGTGATCGAACTGAGCGTCCTCTCGCTGTCGAAACTGGTCGTCTGCTTCATCCGCCTCGCGTTGCAGCTCCACTTTTGTGTATTGCGGACAGGCTTCCAGACAGCATCCGCAACTCATGCACAGGCTCAGTGGGTACGCTTGTTGTTGCTGTTGTTGCGATTGCCGTGGGCCTGGCCCAGCATCGTAGTAGCCGTCCACCGGTATCCAACATTGAAGCTTTTCCAACGCGCGAAACAGCCGACGACGATCCACCATCAGATCACGGATCACGGGAAACTTGGTCAGTGGGCGCAGTTCGATTTCGCCAGGATGATCGGCAAGCAATTGATCGACGAGTGCCGAACAGGCCTGCCGGACTATGCCGTTGATCAACATCGTGCAAGAGCCACACACTTCCTCCAGGCAGTTGGCGTCATAAACGACCGGAGAAACTCGCTCTCCTCGTGCAGTTGTTGGGTTCGTGGCGATACGCTGAAGGGCGCTGGTCACATTCATGCTCGGTTCGCGATCCAGGCGAAATGACTGCCAGTAGCTTGGCTGTTGCGGCCTGTCCTGGCGCAGTATCCTCACGCCAAACTGAGTCGCGTCCGTCTTGGATTGGTGAGTATGCATAGGATTTTGCGATCGATGAATGGTTACCCGCGTCACAGCATGCTTGGCGTTGGATTATGGACAACCTGTTCGGGGTCGTCGTCGGTGAGCGGCTCGGTAACGTGTTCCCATGCCTCGTAGCTCGCCAATGCGCTGCCTTGCTCGAACTTTCCGCGTCGCTCGCCAAGCGATTTCAACGTTGCCCAGTTCACGTAGGACAACAATTGCTGCTCCGAGCCGAAAGTGGCGACAAGTCGCCGAGCGACTCCTTTCTTCGATCCATATAGGTAGTGCATGTTTTGGCTCCTTTGTTCGCATCACGTTGCGGCATGATTGAAGAACTTGTCCGGTTCCTTGATCTGCTCATTTGTCACGCGAAGACCGCAGCAGTATTGATGCCACCACGCGGGCGACGGCTGTCCACATGTGCAAGGCTCTTCGCTACACACGCAATACGAGTCGACGTCCTCCGCTTTGCTTGCGGCGCTTCCTGAAACGCCGTCGGGCTTCGACCCCGCAGTCTGTTCTCTCCATTTCATCAACCACATCGAGACGATGACCCCCGACACTTGCACTCCCCAGACAGCCAGTTGACGGACAATCTCGTCGACGCTCGCATTGGGATGAATCGTCAACGCCTTTCTGGTGAGCGCTCTCACATCAGCCGCACGGCGGGCAACCAGCCAGGGTGCCGGTGACACTTGTTGCTCCAGGGGTGGGCGCATAATGTCCATTGCTAATCCTTGGTCTCGGTTTGTTGGTGCTCCAACAGGATCGTGACAAGCAGCGAGGAGTCTTCGACTGCGCGCAGGGCATGGTCGTCGGAACCGCTGAGGTAAAGCAGCTTGCCCGTGGTCAGCTGGCACTCCGACTCGTCGGTCGAAAGCACGACGTTGCCTTCCAGGCATTGGACAGTGATTTGACCTGACACGCTGTGTCGTTTGATCTCCTTTCCAGCCGCCAAAACCAGCCGGATCACTTCCAGGCAGTCGGTCTTAACCAGGGTCGTCGTTTGAGCGTTCTTCAGGTCCGGGCCGAGGGGTTGGATGTCGATGACTTCCGCTGGTTTTGCATGTGGAATTGCCATTGCGTCGTCCTTTCGATAGGAAAATTAGGTTTGCCTATGTTTGACTTGATCCCGTCATACTTTGAGCCTCACGAACACATCTCCATTCTCGACCCAAGCATCATGAGCTCCGGTTGGACAGAGTGCAGGCATGCGGAGGTTCTTTCCCGTGCGGATGTCAAACTGAGCTCCATGCCACGGGCAAGTCACAACGAATCCGTCTACCTCTCCTCCGGCCAAGGCGTCGCCCGTGTGCGTGCAAACGTCGTCAAGAGCAAAGACCTTGTCGTCGTGCCGAAACAGCAGAACGGGAGTGTCTAGCACAATTACGGCGAGTTGCCCGTGATTGGGAATGTCATTCAGCGGTGCTGCTCGTGCCACATTAACCATCTGATTCTGATCTCCGGAATGAATGCCCTGTTTTCAGCCCGGCCACAAAGACAACCAACGCGACCGCTCCCAAGAAGAAGATCGTGTCGCCGGGAACTCGCAGCCAACGGAGTGTCTGCATCACATCAGTCTGCATGAACTCGCTGCTCCTGGCGTACCAGTAGCCGTGTTCTACCGAAGCCTTCGTTTGCAACAGGCCGACCGGCAGCAAACTCAAACAGCACATGGCGAATAGGCCGATGTTCAATCCCCAGAATGACAACCGCAGCAGACCGTCTTTCCACTCGCGGCCAGGAATCAAGACGCGCAGGCACATCAGCATCAGCCCGATGCCGAGCATCCCGTAGACCCCAAACAAGGCGGCGTGTCCATGAACGGGCGTCGTGTTCAGGCCCTGCATGTAGTAGAGCGCAATCGGCGGATTGATCATGAATCCAAACAATCCAGCTCCCACCATGTTCCAAAACGCAACAGCGACAAAGAAATAGATGGGCCACTTGTATCGCTGGACCCACGGGCTGGTCCGCGAACGCCGCAAATCACCCATCGCGTCAAAGCCCACCAACGCCAGCGGCACAACTTCCAAAGCGCTGAACACCGATCCCCATGCCAACGCGACGGTCGGCGTCCCCGAAAAGTAGAGGTGATGAAGCGTGCCGATGATGCCACCGGACAGGAAGATCGTCGCCGACAGCAAGGCCGCAGCTGCGGCCAGATTCGGGCGAATCAGGTTCAATCGCATGAAAACAAACGCGATAACCGTTGTCGCAAAGACCTCAAAGAATCCCTCGACCC
>JAGQPD010000093.1 GCA_020426865.1 Planctomycetales bacterium | reverse complement strand
ACCAGGTCCCTATCGATTGTCGGTCCGGATGCGTAGCCGAGCGGAACCGATCTACTTCATGCGGTTTTGCGGTGCGACTCCGGAAATGGAACGCTCCATGAATGAACGCATGCTCGATTTTCATGAAGACTCCTACGACTTTTTCATACGCTAGACGAACCAGAATGTTACATCGGTGGCACTCACGATATCTCCGGACTCTGGCCCTGCTCGCCGCCTTGGCGACGTGCGTCGCTACCGCTTTCGCCCAATCTCCAGCGCCACTACTCAACCCCTCACGTTTGCCGCCCGTCGACGGCATCTTCTCGTCGTCGATCTACACTTCGGACGCCGCTGGTCGGGTGCGTAATAGACAGCTGTTCGACACTTCGCGCCTAAGCGGCCAAAACACCATCCTCCCCCAAAGTGCCGTTCCAGCGCCGGGCAGCTCTCCCTTTGTCCCAAGCCGCGTCGCCGTCGACGACTGGCCTCCATCGCCAACTCCGCCGTCCCCAACAACTCCCGACACCATGTTTCCGTACGGGACGATCGATCCTTTGCGCGTGGCGACTCGGCCCGACGGCGACGTGCAAAAGCCGCCGTCCCCGACGAAATCGCCAGCACCTCGAGAGGAGACAGGCCAGCCTGCTGGTGAATCGTGTTCTCCATTCATTCCGGACCCCGACTATGGCCATCTGCCGTACGATCCCGAAGCGGCAACGTGGGTCTACGAAGGCAAACTCTGCAACCCCACGCAACGTCCGCTTGTCGAATGGGGACGCGGGTTGTACTTGCCTGGCGAACTGCCACCAGCAATCAACCTGGGGAGCGACACAAACTTGATCATGCCCAGCTTTCTGGTTTTCGGCGACTTCCGCACGGCGGCAGCGTACGTTGACAATGGCAATCGCGAACTTGGCGTCTGGGCGAATCGATTGAATCTTGACTTCGACCTCCGGTTGACGGGGACCGAACGCCTGCATGCGTTCTGGGGACCGCTGGACAAGGCCAACCGATTCACGCGAGTCGAATTTGACGGCGACCGATTTGATTTGCGCGAAGAGTTTGACAAGGATTTTGATACGCTGTTCTTTGAAGGCGATCTCGGCTACATCATGGCTGGTTTCGATAACCGATTTCCCGCCATCGACCTGCCATTCGTGATCGGCAAGTATCCGATGCTGTACCAGAACGGCATCTGGTTTTTTGACGCGGTCGAAGCGGTCTCGGTGACGATCCCTGCGAAAAACAGTCGCATCCTGGACTGGTCGAACTACGACCTGACATTCTTCGCGATACTCGAAGACATCGACAGCCCGGCATTTGCCTCCGACAACGACGCCCGCGGATACGGGATGGCCGCATTCATCGAGGCATACAACGGCTACATCGAGGCGGGCTATGCATTTCTCGACGATCAGACCGGGCAAGGATTGAGCTACCACAACTTGGCGCTAAGTTACACCCGCCGTTATTGGCATCGCGTCTCGAATTCCATACGTGTGATCGTCAACGCAGGACAAGATCCTGTCGCTGGTCCGCAAACGGCCGATGGCCAACTATTGCTGGTCGAAAACGCCTTGATATCCTCCAATCCGAATTTCGTCGTACCGTATCTGAACCTGTTCGCCGGGTTCGGCCGGCCGCAGGCGGTTGCCAGCCCATTCGGGCTGCTCTTGAACACCGGCATCAACTTTGAATCGGACGGGCTCACGGGATATCCCACCTTGGACCCCACCGCCAACGACACGTGGGGCGGAGCCTTGGGGGTCAATCTGCTGGGGGCTGGCTTCACGAACCAGCTGATTCTAGAAGCAGCAATGCTACAAACCCGTGGCAACGACCCCAATCGTAATGCGAAGGGAGACCAATACGCGCTGGGGATGCGTTACCAGATTCCCATCAACTGGGCGTGGCTAGTCCGCATGGATGCCATGTACGGTTGGCGCGATGATGAAGCCGACCTGGCCGGCGCGCGGATGGAACTTCGCTGGAAGTTCTAGTGCATCTCGTTCGACGCCACACTGTCGTCACACCTGTCGGCGATCACTCGGTGTGGTATGCCCGTTTGCTCCGGTAGAGCCCCAGGCGGGTGTTGGCTTCTTCGACTTGCTGTTGGTCGCCGTACAATGCCACGGCGCCGTACAATGCCACGGCGCGGTCTTGTGTTTCCACTGCCTTTTCGAACTGGCCTTGTTCAGCATAGCCGGCGGCGAGTGTCTCCAGAACGTTCGCATCGCCCCACTGCGTTAGTTCACAGGCCAACAGCGAGTGCTCCACCGCCAGTGTCCCGTCACGCATGTCGGCTACGGGGCACGTGGCAAGAAGCCACCCGAGATGTTTATGGGCCGAGGCGTCTTTTGGCGCGACTTTCACGGCGCGATCGTAGTCAGTTCGAGCGTCCGCGAACCTCCCAATCCGTTCCAGGATATACCCGCGGTTCAACATCGCCGTTGTTTGACCTGGCTCCAAGTCAATGGCTTGATCCAGGTCCTGAAGCGCCTTTTCCACTTCGCTTAGCCGATGCCAACAAAGTGCACGATGAATCAGCACGCTGTATTGTTTGGCGTCGATTTCCAGACTGCGACCATAGTCTTCGACGGCCCGAGAAAACTGTGCGAGCGCCTCCCAGCACTCACCGCGCAGGTCGTATGCCTCGCTTCGCTGCGGCGCCCACAGCAACGACGCGGTGAATTGATTGATCGCCTGCGAGTACTGGCCCCGTCGCATGTGGACGCGCCCTAAGTTGGTAAGGGCCAGCGTATCGCCACCGTCAACCGCAATGGCGTTCTGAAAAAACTTTTCGGCTTCACCAAGTTCTCCGCGTTCCAGTCGAATGACTCCCAGATTGTTCAGCGATGGACCGTGGTTAGGGCTGATTTGTAGTACCCGTTCGTAGTCTTGGATCGCCGATTGATGATCGCCTCGAGCAGCAAAGGCGCGTGCTCGATGAAACGATACCTCTTCCCAGTCGGGCGCCAGTTTCACCGCCTGGTCGAAGTCAGCGATCGCCTCCTCGAGTCGTTGTTGGTCCAACCGCATCAATCCGCGGTAGAGATACGACATCTCGCCGTCCGGATCGATCTCGATTGATTTGTCGAAATCGCGCGCCGCGGCGTCGAGATCACCCTGCAGTTGACGAACGTGGCCACGACTGGCGAGTGCCGAGGTGTCGCTCGAATCGATTTCAATGCACCGAGAAAAATCGTCAACCGCTCGATCATAGGCGCCCATCTGGCGATACAACATGCCACGTCCATTCAACGCTTCGCGCGACAGCGGGTTCATCTGCAAGGCCTGCACGAAGTCGTTCAACGCCAACTCGAATTGGCCATGCCGCCGATAGAAGCCGGCCCGGGCACAATACAATTCAGCGTTTCGCGGATCGGCACTGATCGCCGATTGATAGTCTTTCGCCGCCCGCTCCGGCTGACCAACCTTCTCCCAACAGCCGGCACGCTGAACGTACGCCAATGCATAGGTTGGATTCAGTTCCAGAGCCCGACTGAAATCGGTCAGCGCCGGCACATAGGAGCCTTGTGCGTCGTACGCTATCCCGCGATCTACCAGGCAATTCGCGAACAACGGTTCGATCTCCAGCGCCCGCCCATAGTCCGACATCGCCGCGACAAAATCACGCTTGGCGCGATATGCGTTTGCGCGATGGTTGTAGGGGACAAAGGCCCGCTCATTTTGCGCAATCGCCCGGGAACACTCTTCAATCGCGCTGTCGTACTCGCGCTGTCGTAACAAGATCACACTGCGTTGGACGTACCCGGCCGACGAGCTCGGCAGGAGCTCCATCGCACGATTGCAGTCCGTGAGTGCCAGTTCAAGCTCGTCGGTACACAGTGCCAATTCGCTTCTGCCGAGGAATGCGTCAGCCCGCTGCGGCGAAATGTCGACCGCCTGATTGTACCAACGTCGCGCCAGTTCGTAGTTGCGCTGTACCTTACAGATTCCGGCCAAACAACAGTATGCGTCGTAGTCGCGTGGGTTCTTCTGCAACGCCTGTTCGATACGCCGTTGCGCCGTCGTCAAGTCAGCGAGCGTTGATAGGTCAACCACGCCATGGCCGTAGACGTCCGACAGCACCGTCCACTGTCCCTCTTTTTGCTCGACCAATCGCACGAATTCGTAGGGCTGGAGCACTCCGACCGTGCCACCATCCCGCCGCAGTGCCGATTCCTCCACAACGACATATACGTCTCCTACCTTCTGAGCCACGGCCGACGAGACGACCATGAAAGCGATCGACAGCGCCGTAAACAGGTTTCGGCAGGCCGTTTGGGTCGACATGATGACCTCTCCTACTCGCTCCACCATCGGCCAAATCCAAAGCAATGGCTACGTCGAGTTCGCTTCGTGTTTCAACACTAAAGCGACAGCGGATGAATCGTCGAATCCAGCCTGGGACCGCCACAGTTGGCTGACCAATTGCAGCATTTCTTCGGCGGAGAGATGGTTGTGGCGGAGCAAGAGTTCCGCGAACTCAATCCCTACGAGCTCACGACCATCCAATTCGTGCAGCTCCATTCCTTCGGAGGCTGAGAGCACGAGCAAGACATCCCCCGGCGACAAGGACTCGCTCTCCACGGCGTAACCGATCTCGGGGTCGGTCCCGAGCGAAGGCGTGTCACTACCCAGAGCCTGCCAGGCGTGAGGGTGAATGAGAAATGCCACCATTCCGCCTGCCTTGATGAATCGCAGCTTTCCCTGTTTGGGTTCGAGCTGGCCGAGGAACGATTCGACGAAGCCGTCACCGCTTGAACGCGACCACAATGTTTCGTTAGCACACGCGACGACACTCGCCAGGTCCGCCGTGCTGGCGGTGGCCGACAACACTCCTTCCAACAAGGGAATATGCCGCGCGCTGTTTGGTTCGTCTTCGTACGTTTTCAACGCAGCGATCTTCAGCTGGTCGTCTTGCCCTACATGCCAATAAGCCAATTCGTACGGCGACGCCGCTCCGCGAACATTGCCAGCTGCCAGTTGCCATCCGTCGATCACAGGAAAGACAGGATTCGCGACAGTCGCTTTTGATGTTCGCGGGACGCTCACCGTCGTTGTGCGAGATTGCCGCGCCTCTCGCAATAGCACTTCTCGCTCCAGTTCGCTCGCCAGACGCCCGGCAACGATATCGATAATGTTCACGTCGGCTTGATCAAAATGCCGGTGCAATGCCGAATGGATCCACAGCGTACCGATCGGGACGGTCGTTGTCGCCACCGGAACGCAGACGCATGATGCAAATGACGTCTCTGGCAAGTTCCAATTGCGGTACTCGACAACATCGCTGATGAC
The DNA here is from genome assembly GCA_020426865.1 of Planctomycetales bacterium. GTDB lineage: Bacteria > Planctomycetota > Planctomycetia > Pirellulales > Pirellulaceae > JAGQPD01. The sequence goes on along the minus strand of JAGQPD010000093.1, from coordinate 9,654 downwards.
TACCGCGTGATTGGCCAATGCTTCCAGGTCGGCGATCGCCGTACGCAGTTCTCGCGGTGCATCGCAGAACCGCGTCAGTGGTAGTCCCGAAGCGGCACGTAATTTCAACGTGCTCGTCGCGTCGTCGAGCAGGTAGAGTGATGCGGCATGAGCTGCCACGGCGTCGGTGCCATTCCGCAAAATCGCCTCCAGTCGCGCCGCTAGCCAATGCGACTCCTCTTCGTCACTATGGCCGATCAGCGGAATGGACGCTGCCAATTCGGCCTCGCTACGCCACAACGCATGTTGCGTGCGATGCAATTCCCCCAGTAGCTGACCAATGTGTGTTGCCAACCGACAGGCGTGATGACGGGGGATCTGTTCGCTTGGTGATAGACTGCCAGCACCGCGTTTGTTGATCGACAGCGAACTTTCCCGACGGCCGTCCACTGCCGGCAGCGACATCGACCATATTCGCTCGGAATCATCGTGCCGTGATGCCGTCGCCGACTCGCCGTGCGTTGCGTACTGCATCGACCATCCGGTGGCGACTTCGAACGCATGACACAACTTGCCAACCTCGGGATATACGACGTTCTGGATCGCGGCGGAATCAACCGCCTCTTCACTGTGGAGCTTCAGGTAGCTCGGAATTCCCACGATTGCATCCGATATTTCCGCCATGGAACAGCCTCTCAGGTCTCTTGAGTGTTTCTCGATCCGCGACCGCCGTTTCCGAATCAACCGCCACCAATTGCGCAAGCTGTAGATAGTCCGCGATCGCTAAGGCTTAACATCGGACGCCCTCTCACGCACGGTTGAGACACAGTGCATATTCCTTCGCACGCTGCGCGCGAAGCGGTAGCGATTGAAGGGGCTGAGATGGTTGGTCGAGCTGTCCCCGGATGGTCCTGCCGGCTGTGCCGGCTATGTGCCCCCAACGGCTGGGACAGCCGTGGGACGTTTACGCATCCGCACCGTATCGACCGCGGAACTGGTCGGCGGGATATTTGATCGCGTTCTTGACCATTTTGTCGCGCACTGCCGTGGCGATATCGATTTGCATTTCGTTGGCCAACGCCAGGCAGTAGCAAATGCAATCGGCCAACTCTTCACGCACGGGCTGAAGCCGCTGGACATCGCCCGCCGCCAGCTGGCGAGACTCTTCGGTAGAAATCCACTGAAAATGCTCCATCAACTCGGCAGCTTCAATTGCCAGGGCCATGGACAGATTCTTGGGAGCGTGAAACTGATGCCAATCCCGTTGGCTGACGAATTGTTCGACCAGTTGCTTCAATTCGTCAATCGATGTCTCGCGGTCATTGCCACTCATAACGGTCTCTGGATTCACGCCACGTTCGGCTGCAAGAGTTCCAGCTTCTCAGCACCCTCGCCGCTGGAAATCACGACGATTCCACTTTCCGTAACATTGAATCCATTGGCAATGTCCTCGTCCATGTCGTAGCCGACACTCACCCCCGGCGGAATGCGGACACCCTTGTCGATGATGGCCCGCCGCACGCGCGCGCGCCGGCCAATATCGACATCCTTAAGTAGAATGGAATCCTCAACGCGTGCATAACTATTGACCCGCACATTCGGACCCAAAATACTGTGTTCGACATGCCCGCCAGAGACAATGCTGCCAAGGCAAACAATGCTGTCCATGGCCATCCCACAGCGATCCTCGTCGCCCGTCGAGCGGAACACGAACTTGGGAGGCGGCAAGTTCGGCTGAAAGGCGCGGATCGGCCAGTGACTGTCGTACATGTTCAGCAACGGATCGACGGCCACGAGATCCATGTTTGCCTCATAATAGGCATCCAGTGTTCCGACGTCGCGCCAATAAGCGTCTCCCTTTCGGTTCTCGTCGCGGAACGGAAAGGCAAACACGCGATGGGTATCGATGACCGATGGAATCAGGTCCCGTCCAAAATCGTGGGTGCTCGTCGGACTATTCGCATCCTCCAACAACTTGTCGAACAAAAACCGAGAATTGAAGATGTAGATGCCCATCGATGCCAGGCAGTGGCTCGGGTCGCCGGGGATGGTCAACGGCTGCGCAGGTTTTTCCTGGAAACCTGCAATGCGACTTTCTGTATCCACCTGCATTACGCCAAATTGCCGTGCTTCCTGGGGCGTCACCCGCAAGGCACCGATCGTCAGATCGGAGTTGTTCTCCTTGTGAAATTCCAGCATCTGACCGTAGTCCATCTTATAGATGTGGTCCCCGGCGAGGATCACGACGTATTTCGGCCGGACTTTTTCAATCGCATAGATATTCTGGTAGACCGCATCGGCGGTTCCTTGATACCAGTTTTCGTCAATCCGTTGCTGCGGTGGCACTACGTCGATGAATTCGCCAAGCTCACTGCAAAAGTATCGACGCCAACCTAAGTTGATGTGCCTGTCCAAGCTCATCGCCTTATATTGCGTTAGCACCAATAGCTGGCGCAAACCGCTGTTCAAGCAATTCGACAGCACGAAATCGACGATCCGATAGGCCCCACCGAAAGGTACGGCGGGCTTGGCCCGATCCCGGGTCAGTGGTTCCAGACGAGATCCCTTACCCCCAGCCAGTACGACGGCCAAACAGTCACGCATTTTCGTACTCCGTAGAAAAATCGACCGCGATCACAACCGTGCTAACCCGTGCATTCTAACACTTCAGCACCGATGCTAAAGGCCTAAAGAACAACTAATTGCGGCCAATGCCTCCGCCATTTCCTACATCGACCATGCCGGAAAATAATTCCAACCCGATGGTCGAAGAACGAGTGGCTTTATCTGCGTGCCAATTCACGATACAGCTGACCATACGCGTCTATGGCCCCTGCCGCGGCGAACGTTGACTGCGCTCGATGGCGCGCATCGTCGCCGATTTGGCGGGCGATCGTCTGGTCCTGCAGCAGTCGCTCACTTTGTCGTGCCACATTCGCACGGTTCCCAACCGGTACCAGAATCCCGTTGACGCCGTCCTCAATTACTTCACGATGTGCTGGTGTGTCGCTAGCAATCACTGGCAGGCCGGCCGTCAACGCTTCGCACAACGCCACCGACGGCAGCGAGCGGGTTCCGAGGGACCACCAGAGATTGAGCTGTGACACAAACTGCGAGTTCCATCCCAGCGCGGAACCGACGAAGTGTACGCGGTCTTCGATGTGACATTGGTAGCGGAACCGTCCGAGCTGCCACCGCAATGCTCCCTGGCCAGCGATGATCAGATGGACGTCGTCATGAAGCACTTTCAGCAAATCTGCCACCCAGATGGCATCTTTCAATCGTCCCTTCAGATCCAGTTGTTCATCGACACCAATCAAGCGAACGTGTTGATCCAATCCCAGCTCTTGTCGTAAGTCCACCATTGCGTTACCGTCTCGCGGCGGTTCGGCAGCGTGAAGCTCCCCAGCGCGTACGCAATTCGCGTACTGCCACCGGTCCCACCGGTTCGACGCGTCAAGATCCGCATCAAACAGCACGGTTGGGCAATGCGAAATCAACCATGGCAACAACCGATCGACCACGCCGACCGGTCCTGCTCGCCACCAATGAAGGACGTCCGGACGGTACTCCTTTATGGACTGGCGGAATTGCATCGGCCATAAAAGATGATAAAAGCGATGGCGATGCAGTCGCGTCGTGGGCAGCACGGTCAGGCAATGCGACATCGCGCGGTCATTGCCATGGATGGCCAGCGCCGCGTGTTGGAATTCATCCCGGCCCAATCGTCGAACCAGGATCAGCATTCGCCGCACGACATCGTCCGCGGTGAGATCGCCAAGTACGTGCAATACGCGAATCGTCATGGCGGCGTGCTATCGATTTCTTGCGACTCGAGCGCCGCCACAAACGGCAAGTTGCGATACGCGTCATGGTAGTCCAGTCCATAACCGACGACAAATTCGTCCGGGATCTCGAACCCCACGAAGTTGGGCTCGTAGGTCACTTCCTGCCGCCCCGTCTTGCGCAATAATACTGCCGTGCGCACTGACATGGGCCCCAGCCGATCCATCATCGCCAACAATTCGACGAGCGTGTTACCCGTGTCGAAAATATCATCGACAATCACGACGTCCCGCCCGGTGATGTCGGGCATAAGGTCGGAGTTGATGACGAGGTGACCGCGAGTTGTTGTTCCGCGGTAGCTGCTGGCCTGCACGACTCCTACCCGCAAAGGCATGCTCAATTGGCGGATCAAATCGGCCACCAATACGACACTCCCCGTAAGCACCCCGATCATCGTCACGGGGCGATCGCCGTAAATGCTGGTGATGTCGCGGGCCATCCGCCGCACACCTTCCTGTAAAGTCGTTTCGTCCAAGAGGATTTTCATGTTCGTGACTTCAGCAGTACTCGCACGGTTCGACTTTTAGTTTCGAGGCATTATAGTATCCTGAAAGGCATTCGAAAGTCCCTCTCCCCAGGAGCCTATCGCGCCATGCCGGACGCTGACGATCGCTGGTCTTCCATTGAACTTCATGGACATGCGTGCCATGTCTTTACGCCGCGCAACCTTAATCCCCACCGATACGTGCTGGTTTACTTGCACGGAGTGCACCTGGAATCACTCCACGACAAGCGCGAGTTTCTCGATCAATTCGAACACTACGGTTTTCCCGTCGTCTGCCCGCAATGCGGACCCACTTGGTGGAGCGATCGGGTCACGCCGGTGTTCGATCCCGTGATCAGCCCCTACCAGTATGTTACCCAACACGTTCGGAATTACGTCCAGCAGCGTTGGAGCTCGGGGCCACCCAGCATCGGACTGTTTGGTACCAGCATGGGAGGACAAGGGGCATTGCGAATCGCCTACCGCTTGCCACACTTGTTTCCCGTCGTTGCCGCAATCGCACCAGCCATCGACTTTCAACATCGACTGGATGAAGATGACGAAATCCTGATTGAAATGTACGGCGACCGCGAAACCGCCCGGCAAGATACCGCCACCCTGCACGTTCATCCCTTGAATTGGCCCCGCAACCAATTCTTCTGTTGTGACCCGGCCGATTCCCGCTGGTTCGAAAGCGCCGAACGACTGGCAATGAAACTGCGTGCTCTAGGCGTACCGTTCGAATCGGATCTGAATACCACCGCCGGCGGCCATGGCTTTCGATACTATCGCGCCATGGCCGAACCGACGTTACGCTTTCTCTTCGAACGCTTGGAACAAGAACGAAAGCGAGTCGCGTAACCGATGACCGAATGCTCCGACAATATTTGGTAACCCTATCGACGCGGAATCGCCGCGCCCACGTAGGGAGCGGTGCACCGATCCGGCCGGACCGTACCGGTTATCGCCGAAGTCGGTCGGTCTCCTCATACTCTATATCTTCATAGTCCTCCGCGGTGGTGTCGTCCTCCTCCATCATCGCATCCTCCCATAGAGGCGAATTGCCATCGACGAGAGCAACCACTCGATACTCGTCCTGGCCGCAAGCATCGTCCAATCGCGAGATAATTTCCCGCATCTTTGCCGATGACTCGTTCGGCCCGCTGATGTACAAAGGGCGTCCGTCTTTGCCATACTCAAATTCTTCGCCGCAGGATGTGGCGTCCAAATCGCCAAAGATCGGCGCGGCCTTGCGATAGTCGCGATGCGGCGAGAATCCCAACTTTCGCGCATATTCGACGGCACCCTCCACGAGCTTCCGCAACGCATTGGGTGACATCGGCTGCGGTGCGAACTCCCTCGCCAAATGGGCAACGACCGTTCGATCATATTCCGATCGCGGCAAGATATGGACCGTTACGTCTTTGACGCCCAAGCAATAGGTGTCCAGCAGGAAAATCGCAAATGCCACGTCCCCGCCGTGCAGCCGACGACTGATCAGCGCCTGAGTCATCCCCTGATCGTCAAGATCTCCATAGCAACAACTGTGTAAGATCGGCGCAACAGAAATCCGTGTCATGCGGCCTGCCATCCCCTGAGCAACTACCGCTCCCGCCGACTTCCGCCGCTCCTTTGCTCGCCGACGTTCGATCTTCTTCTGATGCTTTCGAGGATCCTTAGCCATTTTCGCTTCCTTTCGTAATCGATGGTCCTTTCCAAATCCGGCGACGGACATCTAGCCAGTTATTCGGTTCGATACTCCGCCAGAAACTCCCTAGATACTCCGTTTACTACTCCGTCCGTCTTCGTTTTAGTACGCCCTCCGATTGGCAATTGTTTTTGCATTTTGGGCGACTTCCGTCAATCTCGACGATGGCTGCGGTCTGGCCAAATGCTAGCACCGCGGAACCTCTTGAAGGACACCGAGAAGGACAACGAGTCTTTCCCCGCTTGCGGGCACTCGGTTTTGGGGTTCTTGTTGTGCGTCAAGTGGGTGCGGCAGGAGGGCGTTTTTCCGCAGCGCAACACCAGTATTTGGCAAAAGTTCCGCGAGTTTTTCTCGAGAATTCTTGCAGTTGTTCGCGGAACAAACTGTTGGCTTTGGTGGTTGGTTACCATAGACTATTTGCTAGGTGGCCCGCCGAATCACGACCGTCTCTCTCGTTCGTCGGCGTCGGTTGCCTGGTTTCCCCGCTGCCCCAACAGGCGCCCACCCATGCCCGTCCGACATGCTATCATCGCGCTGCTATCGCCGATGGCGCTGTCGATCTTCGTCTTCCCGACAACCTACTGCGACGCCGCCGATCTATTGGAGGCTCGCCAGCTGTACCAATCTGGCCGTTATGTCGAGTGTACTCAGTACGTTGCCGCTGCCATCGAAGAAACATACCTCAGTGAAAACTGGGCTGTATTAAAGGTGCAGGCGGAGATGGCATCGGGTCAGTACACGCAGGCGCAGAAGTCGCTGGACGCCGCACTGGAAAAACTCTCGTATAGCATTCGCTTGCGATGGCTAGGCCGTGACGTCTGTCGACGCAATGGCCAAGAGGAGCGGGCCCAGACGTTGGTCGAGGAAATCGCCGAGCGTGTTCGGCAGTCGGCGTATCGCTATCGCAATCCGGCCGATCAGCTGGCGCTTGCTGAGATGCTGATCTCACTGAACATCGATCCCAAGCGCATCCTGGACGAAGCACTAACGCCGATCACGCGTCAGAATCCCAATTTCGCTGACGGTTTCGTGGCGGTTGCCAATTTGGCTTTGGACAAACAGGACTTTGCCATGGCGGCCGATTTTTTTGCCAAGGCGGCAGAAAAAGATCCGCAGAATCCCGAGCCGCAATTCGGTTTGGCACGCGCATTTGCCCCGAGCGATTCGCAGCGAGCCAACCAGGCACTAGCGACAACTTTGGAATTGAATCCCAACTACGTTCCAGCGTTGCTGTGGATCGCCGACAAAAAAATTGACGCCGAAGACTACACGACCGCGGCGGCCACCCTCGACCAGATCCTGTCGATCGATGGCCACCAATCTTCGGCATGGGCTTATCGCGCCGTGCTGGCGCTGTTGGACCATAGGCTGGACGAAGCCGAAGGGCACCGGCAGAAGGCGCTCAGCACCTGGTCCGCCAATGCGGAAGTTCCGTTTCTGATCGGCAAAAAGCTCTCGCAAAAATATCGCTTCGCGGAAGGGGCACAGTTTCAACGGGACGCGCTGAAGCTAAACGCCAACTACGTTCCAGCCCGGCTGCAATTATCGCAGGACCTGTTGCGGCTTGGTGAAGAGCAAGAGGGCTGGGAGCTGGCCAATGCCGTCTACGAGGCCGATGGATACAGCGTGATCGCTCACAATCTTGTGACACTGCACGACGAATTGGACGGATTTGACATTCTCAGTCGCGACGGATTTGTCGTACGCATGTCGCCGCGCGAAGCGCGCATCTATGGCGAACTAGTACTTGACCTGTTGGTCAACGCGAAAGAAACGTTGTGCCAAAAGTATGATGCGAAGTTGGTTGAGCCGATATATGTGGAGATTTTTCCCCGCCAGCAAGATTTTGCGATTCGCACGTTCGGGTTACCGGGTGGGGCGGGATTTTTAGGCGTCTGCTTTGGCCGGGTGATCACGATGAACAGCCCCGCATCACAGGGTGAGTCGCCATCAAATTGGAAGTCCGTGTTGTGGCATGAGTTCTGTCATGTCGTCACGCTGCATAAAACGAACAACAAGATGCCCCGCTGGTTGAGCGAGGGGATCTCCGTTTACGAAGAGCGGCTGGCCAACCGGGCATGGGGCGAGCAACTGATACCAACCTATCGCGAGATGATCCTGGGCGAGGATTTGACCCCCGTCAGCCAATTGAGCGGCGCGTTTCTCGATCCCTCCTCGCCGCTGCACCTGCAATTCGCCTATTATGAATCGTCACTCGTCGTCGAATACCTCATCGAAACCTACGGCTTGGATGTCCTTAAACGCATCCTCACGGATTTGGGTGCGGGGATGCCGATCAACGAATCGCTGCAGCGCTACACCGGATCGCTTCCCGTGCTGGACGACGAATTCGCAGCATTCGCCCGCCAGAGGGCCGAACAACTGGCACCGCAAGTCGACTGGCAACAACCAGATTTGCCGACAAGCGCATCATTGGCCGAATGGGAAACTTGGTCGGGCGAACACCCCCACGCCTATCGCGGCCTGCAAGTGTTGGCGAGAAAACAGATTGCCGGCGAACAATGGGATGCCGCACGCTCGACACTCGAGCAGATGATCGAATTGTTCTCCGAACACGCCGAAGCCGGTTGTGCCTACGAGATGTTGGCGACGTTGGAAAACAAGGTAGGCAACATGGACGCCGAACAGGCCGCCTGGCGAGCACTTGCAGAACGCACGGACGATCACCTCGTCTGCCTGCAACGATTGATCGAGATCGACCGCCAGCGCGCCGACTGGGCGCAATTGGTCGAAGATGTTGAACTGTTTCTGGCGGTCAACCCGCTGATTCCTGCTCCGCATCGAGCTCTGGCGGAGGCCGCGGAAGCGACGCACGACGATCGCCTGGCCATCCGCGCACTCGAAGTGCTCGACGTGCTGGGACCGCTGGACGTGGCTGAAAATCACTTGCGCCTGGCCCAGGCGCTGGATCGAGTCGGTGAAATGGATGCCGCGAAGCGTCATGTCCTCCAGGCGCTCGAAGAAGCCCCTCGATATCAAGCGGCTCAGAAGCTCTTGCTGAAGCTTATCGACACGCCGTCAGATTCGACCATTGACGACACAGCCGATCGTGAATCGGCGAGCGACGACACGCCGCAGTCATTACCGTTAACGTCATCGCCACCTGCCGAAACGGAAGCTGAGTAAGGGAGATTTGCATGACGCTGATTGGATCCCGGACAAGACGCCGCACATTCGCCATGTGCCTGTGCTTCTTGCTAGTGGCAGGTGTAACCTTGGCACAGCGCCGCGGCCGGCGAGGCTGGGACGATCGTCCCGGGTCGTTTCGTGGTGGTGTGCCGGAATGGAAGAACGATGAAGCGTTTCGGGACGATATCTTTACGTTTGCCCGAGTCCGATATACGTCATGGGGCGGAAATGGTTGGGGTCGGGGAGGCTGGAGAACGGACTATCCCGACAGCGATCTGAATTTCTCGTTCCGACTGCAGCAGCTAACATCGCTGAAGGTTCACCCCGATGGTGTGATCGTGGACCTGGATGATCCGGAGATTTTGAATTACCCGTTTGTCTATTTGCTCGAGCCAGGCAATATCGAATTGTCACCAACTGAAGTAGCCGGAATGCGAAACTATCTGCTCAATGGCGGCTTCATGATGGTCGACGACTTCTGGGGTGA
>JAGQPD010000092.1 GCA_020426865.1 Planctomycetales bacterium | reverse complement strand
CAGTCGAAGAGGATGATTCTAATCCGGTGAATTAAAAAATCGGTTTGACAGTATTCGAAGAAGGACAATGGAAAAGGATCGCACGATATGGTGAGCCAACAAGTACTGAATGGACATTGGGACGAGATCAAGGGGCGCATTCAGGAGACCTTTGGTCAGTTGACGGACGACGATTTGGCATATGCCAAAGGGAATGTCACCCAGTTGATAGGATTGATTGAACGCAAAACCGGAATGGCAAAGCAACAGATCGAGGAGCAGCTCGACAAGCTCGTCGACGAGGGGCAATCGATGTTGCAGAAGGGAGCGGCGGCAGTGCAGGGTTTTGCGGACCAAGCGGGCGTTCGCGCTCAGGAGGCATGGGAACAGGCGGAGTCCGGTCTGCGGCAGGGTTATCGGCAGGCGGAGTCGGTGGTACAGAGCCGGCCGGCGGAATCGCTGGCGGTTGCCTTTGGGAGCGGCCTCATCGCTGGGGTTATTATTGGACTGTTAACCCGTCCCCGCTAAACGACGTGGGACGGCACTGGTTTTTCGCACAACGTCAGGTGGATATTTGAATTGTGTTTAAGGAATCGAGAGTACCGTCGGATAACACGCGGGAAGCGATCCGTACTCGGATGGCAGTCATCCGGAAGGACCTGCAACAGGAGGCTGAAGACGTTGTAGAGCGTACGAAGGCGATTACCGATTGGCGTGCTTTTGTTCGTCAGCATCCGTGGCTGTCGCTTGGGACTGCAGTGGCGATCGGGTATTTTGTAGTGCCACATGCACGTCGGTCGTCGGCCGCCACAGCGGCTTCATCCGAGGCGGCTCGATGGGATACGGACAATCATCCTCCGGGCACGCAGCGGTCGCTTGCCACACAACTGTTCCGAATGGTCGGAACCGCTTTGACCACCGCCGTGTTGCGGACGACAACGTCGATTGTTTCCCAGCACGTGCAACATCTTCTGCAGCCGGCACCACACCAGACGATGCCACCCCAACCGGACCCTGTCGGGTCCGACAGGCCGGTTGGGGTTACGTTGGAGGAATTGCCATCATGAACCGCAATCGGATATTCGAAGAGGCCGCGCCCAATGGCCTGCAAGCGACCAGCATGAATCCGCCAGTCCGCCGACACGAACGCACGACAACTGCGTTGCGAGATCCTCGGCGCGGCATGTGGTCGATTCTAAAGGAACGTCCGGGCATGGTGTTGATTGCCGGCTTAGCTGCAGGAGTACTATTGGGATGTTGGATGAAGCGAAAATGAATGGTCGATCACAGGTTGAAACCGACAATGGTCATCCCAAATCGTCTGGCAGCATCGCGAATGTCATGCACGATGTCTTGGAGCTCGGCGAGCTGCAAGTCGCACTACTGGCAGCTGACGCCAACGCGGCAGCTCGACGAGTGACTGTGCCGCTGATTGTGGCGGCTTCCGGGATCTGTACTGCTCTAGCGGGTCTTCCACTGCTTTTGATGGGGATCGCGGAGTGGCTTGTTGCGATGGAAGTGCTGCCCCGGCCTGCTGCACTGGCATCCGTCGGATGCCTGGGGATTGTCCTGGCGGTGCTGCTGATGCTCCTGGGGTGGCGGGGAATTCGCGGCAGTGTGCGCGAACTCCTTCGATCACTGGATGACTTGCGTGCCAATCTCGCTTGCGTCAAAAGGACGCTCAGACCGAATCGTGGCCACTAGTCGCTAGTGGCCGTCTGTATCAGAGAATGTGAATGTCGAAAGGACAAGACCGTGGTCATGACGAATACGATACGTAAAGACGGGCCAACTTACAGTCAGGAACCAGGCCATCGGAGCGAGACGACACTCAAGCCAGGTAGGGACCTGCTATGTTATCTCAAAGCTTACGCAAAGGACCGCCCAGAGGTGGTCGCGATGTGGTGCTTTGGCATCGGCTTCATTCTCGGCTGGAAATCTCGGCCATGGTGATTGTGACGATCGGGCAGTGTCGTCGATCGCTCCGCGATCTCGTGGCGCGCGTTTGTGTCGAATTGGTTACACTGGAATTCGACAATGTGATCGCGGAGTGATCGGCGGCACTACTCTGTCATGGCTCGCCCTGTCATCGCTCGCCACCTTCGGTTGACGCGCGAATGCATTGCCAACGGACAAAGCTCATTCGGACTGGGAGGCAGCAATGGCGGCGTCCAACTGTTGCACGGCGACTTTCAGGCGGACGAACAACGGTGGAATGGCGTCGAGCCGTCCCTTTTCGGCCAATTGTTCGATGGCAAATGCCAAGGCGGAGACGACGTCCGCCCCAAACGCCGCCGACAAGCCTTTGACACTATGTGCGGCGCGACGGACGGCATTACTATCTCCGTCGGGTGACGCCGATTCAATGGTTTGCAGGAGCGCGGGCATATCTTCGCGATAAAACGTGCTCATCTCGTGGAGTAGATCGCGATTTCCATCCAGGCGTGCCAGTGCGGCGGAAAAGTCGCTGACGGCCAACCCCTCGGTAATGACATTCAGATCGCCGTTGTTCGGTTCCATGGTCGTTTCGCTTGTCTGCGCTTCGGTCGCCCGAACGTGCGTTTGCTGCTTCGCACGGTTTCCCCAGTGTTCGATTAGTCGAATGAGGGCTTTCGAGTCGATAGGTTTGGAGATGTACGCGTTCATCCCCGCGGCGAGACATCGTTCGGCATCGCCTCGCATTGCGTGTGCCGTCATGGCGATGATGGGGACGCTCGCCGCATCAGCGTCATCCATTTGGCGGATCGCCATGGTTGCTTGGTACCCATCGACGGTCGGCATTTGCACGTCCATGAGCACGACATCAAATGCATCGTACATGACTCGTTCGATGGCTTCACGACCGTTTTTCGCGAGGGTAACGCTATGTCCGCGTTTCCGGAGGATCGCTCGCACTACCTTTTGATTGCCGGACATGTCTTCTACGACGAGTACGTTGAGTGCGACGGGCGACGCTTCCTTTGTCACTTCGTCGGGTGCATTTGCATTGTCTGCTCCGAGTGCCGAGGAAATTGCGTCGAGCAGTCTTCGGCGCGTCACCGGCTTCTTCAAGAATCCGTCCACGTGAATCGAATTCGCTCGCTGCGAAAACACCGATCGGTCTGCCGAACTGATCATCAGCAAGGTCAGACCAACCACCTGGGGATCCTCACTTGCCGCTTCACAGACGGAGAACCCGTCCATTTCCGGCATCAATGCGTCAACCAATGCGATGTCGAAAGGAGTGCCAGCCTCGGCCGCCGCCCGTAGCAAGTGGATGGCAGCCTCTCCACTATCGGCCAATGTCACTTGCACGTCTCCCCGTCGAAGAAGCTCATCCAACAATCTGCGACTGGTTGAATTATCGTCGACCACCAACACTCGTTTTCCATCCAGTAAGTGTGTTGCCGATTCGTGGTTCGGCGGCGTTATGGAGCCGGGAATTTTACGAAGTGTCAACGAGAAAAAGAAGCGGCTTCCACCGCCGACTTTGCTTTCGACGTCCAATGTTCCACCAAGTTGTGTGACCAGTTCGTTGCAGATTGCCAGCCCCAGTCCACTGCCACCGAAGACACGGGTGGTCGATGCGTCGGCTTGAGTGAACGGTGCAAAAATCCTGCTTCGATGCTCCGGAGAGATCCCAATCCCGGTATCGACAACGGAAAACTGCATGGTCACCGTGTGAGCATCGTGATGTTGCGCGCGAAGCCTGACAATCACTTCACCCTGGTCGGTGAATTTGATCGCATTACTCGTAAGGTTGGTCAATACCTGACGTAACCTGAGCGGGTCACCTTCGACCAGTCCGATTGCTTCGGACGCCCCCGGCGACCCGACCTGAATATCCGCCAGCAACTCCAGGCCTTTCTCGGCAGCATGAACACCGAAGCTTTTGATTGTCTCATCGACAACATCGAGTAGATCAAAGGGAATAGTTTCGAGCGTGAGCCGTCCCGCTTCGATCCGGGAGAAGTCGAGCACGTCGTTGACGAGCGAAAGCAGAAGATTGGCGGATTCGTGGGCCGTGGCAATGTAATCCCGAAGTTCGGGCGTCAAGGGTTCATCGAGCGCTAGTTCCGTCATACCGAGGATTGCGTTCATCGGCGTGCGTATTTCGTGACTGACATTGGCCACGAACTCCGACTTGAGACGATTCGCCTCTTCGGCAGCGGCTTTGGCTTGACGAAGTTCGTCGCTCAGCTGACGCCGTTTGGAAATATCCTGCACGATGACAATGTAGTAAAGTGCCTGGCCGTCGGAAGACTGCTGCAATGAAACCGTACAGTTGGCCCATAGCGTTTTCGCGTCACTACGTATTAAGCGAATCTCGGCTTGCCCATGCGTTTCTCGATTCTCCGCGAGCTGTAGCAGCTCGCTTTTGAGATTCGACCGCGAATCGACATCGACACTGCCCCATATTTCGCTGGCCATCAATTCATCGTTGCTTCGCCCAAGCAATTGGCACAGACGCTGATTGGCCGTAAGCCAGCAATAGTCGAGCGAAACGTGTCCGATCCCTACGGCCGCATTCTCGAACGTGCCGCGCACCCGCATCTCGGACTCCCTCAGCGAGGCCTCCTGGCAGGCGATGTAGGAAACGACAGCGTCTTCAATCGCTTCATCGAGATATAGGCCAATCGCCATCGTCTCGCGGAGCGTCAGGGCGCGGTCGAGCTGCTGGTCGAGGTACTCAAGAAGCGTCAAGCGAAGAAGCTGGTAATCGCGCATCACTTCATTCAACTTCCATCCAAAACGCCACCGCTCCTCGCCATGATTCCTTGCGGCAGCATCGATTTGCTTTTCGCCGACGGACCCGTGCGACGAAAGCTGTGCACCGACGCGTTCGAGGAACACGGGCAGTTGGTTGCGCAATTCATCACGATGCGCGAATTCGGCGGAGTCCTGCTCCCGCTTGGCTCGCTCGCTCCAGCAATCGATAATCTTGCTAGCCTGCTGCCGAATGAGCTCACCGAGCTCAAAGAACCGCTCGGCGTGAATTGATTCGCTACTATCCATGGTCCTAGGGTCCTCAGCGGGCGTCGTGACGGATGGACGAACTCAACGCAATCCGCATTCCATCGAAAGCAGCTCGAAAGCAGCCATACTAAATCTGGTCGACGCAAAATCGACGCGCCGCCACTATCCCGAGAACTGGTTGCCGAGCAATCAAGCTGGTCGCCAGGCAACCACCTGCTCATGCTAACCAACGATTTAACAAGAGACCAAACGTGTCGGCATGCAGGTTGCGTAACGTAAACAACGTGCGGTAAATGTGCTTCCCATCTCGACCTTCCGAGGCAACCGCACACCGAACGTTGATTAGCAGCGTTGTAGCGGGATGGGAAGGTAGATGAGTCACCTAGCCGAAATAAATGCTTTAACATGAAGACCAGGTTGATGAATAGCTGGGATGCCATTCGCTCAAGTTTCTGGTTCCTTCCGTCGGTCCTTTCTCTATGTGCGTTGCTTCTCGCTCTGGCATGCACTGTAATGGACGGCCCCTTCGAGCGTTGGGTCGTCGATCAGATTCCCTGGGTCGGTGTTTCTACGGATGCAGCACGAGCGTCGTTGGGCGCGATCGTCAGCGCGATGGTATCGATCGCGGGCATTGTTTTTTCAGTAATGCTCGTCACTCTATCGATCACTGCCTCCCAATACGGTTCACGCCTTCTTCGGACGTTCACATCGGACGTAGTGACACAGTTGTCGTTGGGCACATTGATAGCGACGAGTTTATACTGCCTGGTGGCGTTAGCGGGCATTCGTGACGATGGTGGGCAGGGCACGGCGAATGTCTCCGTCGTGGTCGGATTATGCCTAGCGATATTCAGTCTCGGTGTACTAATAGCGTTCATCCACCACGTATCGAATCTCATTCAGGCGCCGAGCGTCGTCGCGGCAGTTGCCGCGGACTTGGACCAGTCCTTGAATGTGTTGTTTCCAGCGGCTTCGCGCGCGACGATTTCGGCATGTGCCATCGACGAACATATTTATTGCCAGCTCAAAGAGGGAGCTCCGATCAAGTCAACGAAAGAGGGGTACATTCAGACTATTGATCTCGAAGGTTTGGTCAATTTTGCCGTTGATGCGGACTTGCTGATTCAGTTGCGAGTTCGACCAGGGCATTTCGTTGAGAATGGTCAAGCGGTTGCCGAACTTTGGCCCTGCGATGCACTTCCCAATGTCAGCACACGGAACGATTCGGGAGTGGGGGAGAGGGCAATTGAATTTGGCCGGCGTTTTGACCAACGGTTCAATGGATATCTGGCTGTAGGAAATCGTCGAACACCGCGGCAGGACGCGGAGTGCGCGCTGGAAGAACTGGTGGAGGTGGCCGTGCGGGCACTGTCACCGGGCATCAATGACCCATTCACCGCCATTGCCTGCGTCGATCGATTATCCGCAGCATTAGGGCGAGTTGCGGAACGAAGCGATCCTAATGAAATAATCTGCGACAACACAGGATCACCACGGCTAAAAACCACAAGCACGACGTTCGCCAGCCTCATGGATGCCGCCTTCAATCAGTTGCGACAACACGGATGCAGCTCCGTCGCTGTAGCGATCCGACTTGTTGAGTGCTTCCAGCGGATCTCCCAACACGTATCGGATGGCGACCGACGCGATGTCGTCTGTCAGCATGCCCACAAGCTTCGGCGTGATTTTCGCCGGCAGGTAAGTGAACCCGACGACGGTGACGACTTTCAGGAGGCGTGGGAGCGGTTGCTCGAAGAACTTGGACCACCTCCGTCACGTGATCGTCTGCGGCCTGCCAGCTGATTGCGATCTGACGAGCGATCGCAGTCGGATACCATTGGAACCTTGTAAACACGAAATGGTCGAGTGGAAGGTATCGCGAGTGAGCAATGTGGATCGAAACAGCATGACCACTCAATGCCGAGTTTGTTCGACGTATTTCGATGTATCGGTCAGTGAGTTGAGGTTCATGTCGGTTCGTGCGATACAGATGTCGCCATTGGTTCTATTGGCGATTGCCGTACTGGCCGTAACCTGGGCGATGGCACAGTTGGCCCGACAAGCAACTGGATGGGGGTTACGCAATCGTATCACGAACGTGCTGTTACGAATTGTCGCCGCCCAACTGGCAATGTTGCCCAGAATCTTGATTGGGATTTACGTTGTTCTCCGAGTGTCGGGCCTAACGCAGTTGGCGTTGACGGTTCTCGGTGGAACCGGTATCGCGGGACTCATTATCGGTATCGCCTTTCGCGATATCGCGGAGAATTTCCTGGCCAGTATTCTGATAAGCACTCAGAATCCGTTTCGCAACGAGGACGGTGAGAACTTATTGACTGGTCAAACTGCCACTTCGGAAGTGAAATAGCTTTCACGCTATGTGGCACCACTGATGCAGTAGCGGAACCCATACGATAGCGAGCAGAGACGATGATTCGACGGGCAACACGATCTATGGACTATCACTCAATCTCCGCCAGAGGAACCGACGCGATGACTAGTTGTAACCGCGTCGTCATCCGGACATTCGACACGCCCTTCGGTACTGCGTGTTCGGCGAACTCCACAGCAAGGGCATCTAACGAAAGCACGCTCGCTGGCGATGGTACGTTGTTCGCCATTGTTGGCGGAGTCGGCGATCCCGAGGCGGCCTCGATCGCGAGTGAGCTATCGGCCGGCGTGCTTTCGCAGTTCACGCCTGTGGTGGCATCGCTCCGTCA
>JAGQPD010000091.1:9497-9931 GCA_020426865.1 Planctomycetales bacterium | reverse complement strand
CGATCCACCGCTTCAGAGTACCGGCGCGTTTGATCGTGTCATCGAACTGGCGCAAGAGATCATCTGGCGAGGTGGTGGTCGAGCATTCCTGTTGTGCGAGCGACAGCAGCGCTCGGGACAGGCTTTCGTCCAACTCGGCGAGCGATTCGGCTAATTGCCGATCCGCGTCACGGGGACGAGCTGAGTGATCGAGAGCGTTGGTCGCGGCAGTTTGTTGTCGATCTTGAAGCTGTTGCTGTTGTTGTTCGAGACGTTCGAGCCTGGCAATCAGTTCTTCTTGTAAGGACCGACCTGTCTTGACCTGCAATTTCAATTCGTGCCGCAGGGCCGTGAAGGCCTCGACGATGTCGTAGGCCCCCAGCAATTGGTCGGTAGGGAGCGAATCGTTGTGTCCGAAGTCGTTCAAATTATTCATCGTTGGTCATCATGTCGGG
>JAGQPD010000091.1:0-9489 GCA_020426865.1 Planctomycetales bacterium | reverse complement strand
CGATTGCCCAAGGCGAGCAACGCGAGCTTCTTAAGTACGGGGCGGGTCAACGAAGCGTTCGCGATGACCTCATTAAGGTCGGGCTTCCGCCTGGTGACATCAAAGAGCTTCTTGGCTTGCAGTAGTGGGTCACGTAGCAATTGATAGGCTTCGTGTATTTCGCGAAAGCGATCGGGTTGACGGTCCGGGGGGAACTCACGGACCCGGGCCAGATAAGCTTGCCGAATCTCGTCGTCGGACGCCTCTGCCGAAACGCCCAGTATGTCGTGTGGATTGGAAACGGTCGAATGCATCGGGAGTTCGCTCTTTCTGGTCAATGAGTCGGTGTCGGAGATGGGGTAGGCGGGTCCACAAGCGAGATAGCTCGCTGAACGGCATTATAGATAGTCGTCGTCATCGAAATCGTAGCCATCATCATCATTGATGGCGTTGCCGACGATGTTCGCGAACATATCGAGGAACGACGAAAATGACGGAGCGGGTTGTTCCAACACGTGGATCGCCTCGTTGGCGGTCGTAGAGTAACAATCGCGGTAGTAGGGATCCGCTTCAGTCTTTGCAGCTTGTTGGATGAATTCTATCAACGGCGTACAGTAATCCAAGTAACGCTTCTTCCGATAATCCAAGCAATAGCGCAGCGTGGCCCACGCGATGGTTGGATGCCGCGACTGCAACTGCCTGGTCCACGCGGGTGGATCGAGATAAGTTGGGCACCAGAACCCATGATTTGCGGTCCAGCAATAGGCACTAGTGAATAAATGTTCAGTTTCGCACAGGCGGCATGCAACATCAGTGTCCTTCGAGAGTTGTTTGACAAATGCATCTCCGAATTTCTTGGCGTGACCTCGGTAGCCAACGTGGCGAAGACGTACTCGTGTCAGATCCCAAAGGAAGGCACCCACGGCGATCAATGCCGGGGCTGGTAATTGTCCTGCCTCCTTTGCATAAGCATCGACCTTGTCGCGGAATGACTTGTGATCCTTGGATGGGACATTCATGTGTCGCATTGCAGCGAGCATCATCAAGTCGGCGACGGGTGAATCCGTGGGAACGTCGGCAATCGCCGTCTGATAGTGTTTTTCGAACTCGGTCGATTCACCGGCACGCAATTCCAATGCGGCCTTCAGGAATGGGAACCAGTCTTTCGACAACCAGCTCGGCCATAGTTGCTCGGCGGCCTCCAGTGCCACACGCGCTTGCGGAATCGCCGCCTTGCGACGACTCAACCGCATCGCCTCGCGCATCTTGAAGCGCCACGGCAAGATGCGGCTAATGGGATCGTCAAAGCGGTTTCCCTGCAGTCGCTGGACCAATTTGGAAGCATCGTCGATCCGTCCCTCGTCGAGCAAGTAGTCGATCAGTTCGACCGTCGTCGCGACCTCCTCGGGAAACTGCATAACGAAAGCCAGTTGAGCGTTTCGCAGCTTTTTCTCCTGGTCTTTTTCGGTCTTGCTGCGGTGAGATGAACTTCTGTCGTTGTTTTCTTCCAATACCGCGATCAACGATTGGTGGGCATGTTTGTTACGCGGATAGAACTTAATCGCTTCTTCACAGATTTGTACGAGAAGTCGTCGATCGCGCGACGGCGATCCGTCGAAAAAGAAAGCCGGCATGAATCTGGCCGGAACCGACGTCTGTTCGATGTATTCGAATCGACGCATCCAAAGCAGACTCAACACCGCCTGTCGCACGTCATCGCTCAAGGTCGCAAGTCGCGTGATCTGTTCGCGGTAGGACTGATTGAGAGCCTTAATGTCGCCGTCGGCATCCTGGAACTTAGCGTAGTACAATGCCGCCGCCATCGTCCACATTGGATCGTGGGGGGGCCCGGGAATCTTTAGACGCATCGACGACATCAAATCGATGTTGTTTTGGAAAAACGATAGACGCATGCAGGCGCTGGAGAACTGCTCGACAAAACCAGTCCAGTACTTGCCAAATCGCAAACGGAATTCCTTGAGCATTGCGAATTGCGATGACGAAAAGACGGTCTCTGCGCTGCGGTGCCGGATGCCACCGATTGCTCTGGCCGCCTTCAATACTCCGTCTGGCGAGAGAAATTCACTTAACTTTTCCCTGATTACCGCGGGGGGACGGGGCTGGTTGGCGTAAAGTGAATCGCTATGGGTTGCCGACCACAACGTATTGGCAATTCGCCCAGGTCGACGCGCGGGCTCCAAGCGACTCCAGTTGCTCTTTGCCATCTCATCGTCGCTATTGTAAAACGCGACCAAGCCGCGGACGAACAATCGCCACGGTGCAAATGGGCTGGTACGAGCGATCCCAGAAAGCCTTGCCGACGCCGCATCAAAATCGTGTGTGCCCAGGTAGTCCAACGCCTCGGATACGGCCAATGCTTCGGCCTGAAAGTCCTGGGAAAGCTGTTGCCGAGCAGCCGACGAGAACACCGCCACGTCCTCCAGCGGCTCGTTGGGGTCGGGGACCGGCTTTCGATCGAGTATGTCCACCGCAGGATCAGACTCTCTTGCCGCCGCGAAGCTCGCACCCAGGCTTGCCGAGCCTCGCGATACCTGCTGGCGCCGTTGATCCAATCGGCGCCTTTGTTTGGCGCGTCCCTTCGACTTCTTTGACGACATCCCCCCTCCTTACGGGCTGGGCCACCCACGCTTGCAACCGGTTCAAGTACCTCGCCCGCCATGGCGGGCCGCCACCTCGATAGTTCTAACCGATCAAACATTCTAACGAAATCCTCGCGAGAAGGAATATCCGGCTTGCAAAATAGTCAATAGCGAGGCGGAAACGAGGGGCGGCGTGGCGTCGCCCCCTAGGTGTGCGGCGGGCAGGGTATGATCTACAGGCAGTGGGTAGCGAGACAAGAGACATGGCAAGCAAATTGCTTGTTTTTTCGCGTTTCTTTAAGTAGCTTAATGTCATTGTGTTAAGGAACAGTAAAGGCGTAATCGAACCAATGGTGGCGGATGAGGCGTGTTAGGAGGCGTGTTAGAAGGTCCGGCCGCGGAACGGCATTCGGCGGTTTACGGGTTGAGTCGCTCGAACCTCGGCAACTGCTGACGGGGACGCCCGTTATTACCGAGTTTCTGGCGCTGAACGAATCGACGAATATCGATGAAGACGGCGTCTATTCCGATTGGATCGAGATCCACAATCCGGATTCTGCGCCGCTAGAGCTGACCGGTTGGCATTTGACCGATGATGACCAATTGCTGGATAAGTGGACGTTTCCGGCAGTGACGCTGGCCGCGGACGAGTATCTCGTCGTCTGGGCGTCGGGACTGAATCGTCTGGGAACGGGGCCGCAGGCCGAGCTACACACGAATTTTCGCATGAGCGGCGGCGGCGAATACCTTGCGTTGGTCGCCCCGGATGGCGAGAATGTCGTGCAGGAATTCAACACCGTGGCCGGCGGTTTTCCTCCGCAGGTAGCCGACATCTCTTACGGTTTGGTCCCGGGGACGGTCGATGAAACGTACTTCCTGACGCCGACGCCGGGTGGGGTGAACGGGGGCGCCACGAGCGACAATCCCACGTCGCCAGTCGTGATCAGTGAAATCATGTATCATCCGGATTCGCTCCGCGATTCGGAGGAATACCTCGAACTACATAGTATTGGCTCGTCGGCGATTGATCTCAGCGGTTGGCGATTCTCGGCGGGGGTCGATTTTCAGTTTCCGCCAGGGACGGTGCTCAGTGCGGGCGGCTATGTCGTCGTTACCGCTGACAAGTCGGCGTTTCTGGCGAAATACTCCACGGTCGATCCGGCGATCGTTTACGGCGACTGGACGGGGCACCTGAGCAATTCCAGCGAAGACGTTGAATTGGAGGATGCCGAGGGCAACTTCGTCGATCGTGTTCGCTACGCCGACCAGGGGGACTGGGCGCAGCGCGAGCGTGGGCCACTCGATCAGGGGCACCGCGGTTGGCAATGGAACGCACCGCACGACGCCGGTGGCCGCTCGTTGGAATTGGTGAATCCTCAGTTGCCCAACGACTACGGACAGAATTGGGGCAGCAGCGCCATGCCACAAGGAACGCCGGGAGCACCCAACTCGATTGCCGACAGTAACATCGCACCCATCATCGTCAATGTGGAACAGTCGGTCTGGATTCCTCATTCGACCGATACGGTAACTGTCACCGCCACCGTTCGTGATGAGCTGGACCTGGGGACCAGTATGGCGCTGTTCTATCGGCTTGACGGTGCCGGCGGTGGATTCGCGCAAGTGGCCATGTACGACGACGGGGTGCATGGGGATGGCGGAAGTGGCGACCGGACTTTTGCGGCGAACATTCCGCCGCAGCCGAACCGGGCGATCATCGAGTTTTACGTACGAGCCGTCGACGGGCAGGGCAATGCGCGAACCTGGCCGGCACCCGCGCTGCAACTGGACGACACGCTAGCACAAACGGCCAACGCACTGTACCAGGTGGACAATTCATTCACGGACAATTATCAACCGGGCGATGCACCGACGGTGTATGTCGTGATGACCGAGGCTGAGCGTGCAGAGTTGGCGCAGATTGGGTCGGGATCGCAGGCCGAGGCGGAAAGCAATGCACAGATGAACGCCACGTATATCATGTTCGATGGAACGGGCATGAGCGCGCGTTACACGGCGGGGGTGCGCAACCGAGGCAGTTCCAGCCGCAACGATCCACCGAACAATCATCGCATCAATCTTCCTAGCGACCGGCCGTGGAACGGGATCGATTCGATCAACATCAATTCCAAATACACGCCTAGCCAGGCGTTGGGTACCGTCATCTATCAGGCCGCCGGGTTGGTCAGTGAAGACGGGCGGCCGATTCAGTTGCACATCAACGGTACGAATCTGGCCACGAATGATGCGACGATGTTTGGCACCTACGTCCAGCTAGAGGCTCTCAACAGCGATTTTGCGAACAATCATTTTCCAGGAAACAGCGATGGGAATCTTTACTCCATCCGCGATGCGCTGCCGGAGGAGGGTGATCTGCGGTACGAAGGGACGAACCCCGATGCCTACCGCGACACATATTTCAAAGAAACAAACGAAGATCTGGACGACTGGTCGGATCTGATCGCGCTGACCGCCGTGCTGAACAATACGACCGACGCACAGTTTTTTGAGGCTGTCAGTGCCGTTGCGGATTTGGAGCAGTGGTTTCGGTTTTTTGCTGCCGATACGTTGCTCGTCAATCGTGAAGGTGGATTGCCGACCGGTCGCGGTGATGACTACACGATGTACCGTGGCAATACCGACACGCGGTTCGTATTGATCCCGCACGACCTCGATACACTGCTGGGGCAAGGTGGGTCCTCAACCTCCACCAGTTACTCGCTGTTTACCTACGAAGGTGTCAACGGAATGGCACGGCTGTTTAGCCATCCCGCAACCGTTCCGTTGTATTACCAGCATTTGTTGGAGTTGGCCCATACGGTCTTCGAGCCGCAGCGGTTCGGTGCGTATGTCGACCAAATCCTGGGGCCTTGGGTGTCGCCGCAAGTAGCGCAAAACTATAAGGACACGGCAGCGGCGCGACGGGCGTATGTGTTGAGTCAGATCCCAACGGAGCTGACAGTTAGTAGCAGTCTACCGCGAGCGGGCCAAGCACAGATCCTACGGACAACCAATGGTTCGACGGTCGGTCTCAGCGGCCAGTCCCATGCGGCACGTACCCGAAGCGTGTTGGTCAATGGAGTCGCTGCCAATTGGTCTGCCAGGAATGCCACCTGGTCGTTGAATACTCTATCACTGACTCCCGGAATCAACCGAGTGATTGTGCAGGCGTTCGACGGCGCCAACGGTAGCGGCAACGTTATTGATACCCGGACGATCGACATTTGGTATGATCGTGGTGCGATGACGGAAGTCACGCAAGTTAACCAGCCCAGTGTCAGCTGGACGGCAGCCCACGGGCCGTATCACCTTGCCCAGGACGTGACGGTTCCCGCCGGTACGACGTTGACGATCCAGCCGGGGACGAGCGTGTTCTTCGATGAAGGTGTCGAGTTGCGTGTCGAAGGAACACTCGTTGCCGAAGGTACTCCCTACCAGCGGATTCGCTTTTCGAGTGTTCCAGATGCTCCGTTCGTCCCGGATACTCCCCGTGACCCGGGTTTGCCCGAAGGTCCGCCACGGTGGGCCGGGATCCACCTGGTCGATACCATGGCATCAGCCAATATCATCGCCTACGCTGATGTCGAATACGCGCAAGACAACGACAGCAACCAAGGTTCGATTGGCGTGATCGATTCCCAGGCGGTGCTCGACAACCTTACGTTTCGCGGTACGCACTTGCGAACCATTTACGGCGAAAGCCCGTCGTGGATCATTTCCAACAGCGTGTTTGCAAGTGTCTTCGCCGCCGACGAACGGGCCGACGCGTTGGGACTTGACAATGTCAGTGAGTTGATCAAGTCGACGGGGGTGACCCCAGCAGGTGGGCGCTACATCATTCGGGGTAATGTCTTTGGTACCAATAAGGGACACAATGATGTGATCGATGCCGACAGCGGACGAGTCAGCGATGGCGTGCCGATTGTGCAGATCGTCAATAACATCTTCACGGGTACCGGCGACGAGCACATCGACTTGGGTGGCGATGTCTATGTCGCCGGCAACGTCTTCATGAATGTCTTCAAGGACGACGAAACATCCGATCGGGGGTACGCCAATGCGATTTCTACGGGCGATGCCGGTGCTCAGACGACGATTGTCGTCAGTCGCAACGTCTTTTGGGAAGTTGACCATGCCATTAACCTGAAACGCGATGCAGCGACATTGTTTGAAAACAACACCGTGGTCGCCGTCCACCCGGATTTCATCGATGCCCATGGTAACCCGAATGTCGGTTCGGCGATCAATCTGTATGTCGACGAACCCGGGGCGACGACGGGGGAGGGTGCCTTCGTCAACGGCAACATCTTCTGGAATGTACCGCGGCTCTTCGGCAACGCCGACATACCCTCCGGCACGGTCAGCCAGCTTGAACTCGCGCGAAATTTCATCGATCCACTGCTGGCCAACTCGACCGTGGGAACACGTCCAGGCACGCTGCTGAACCTGAGCGATGAATTGCTGATGGGCAATGTAAGCTTTGTCGATGCCGTCGCGGGCAACTTCATGCTCGGCGAGGGATCACCGGCTCGTGGCACTGGTCCGTTCGGGATGGATTTCGGCGCATTGGTACCGGAAGGGATCTGGATCGCCGACGTGCCACCTGCCGTGACACCGTTCGCCGATGTGACACTTGTGGTGGGCGGGCCGGGCATTATGGCCTATCGTTATCGCGTCAATGGTGGGGCGTGGAGCACCGAAATCCCCATCGGCGCGGGGTTTGCCTTTAGTGACACCGAAGCGACGGCACGCACCGCTGCCTTGACGCTGTCCGGACTCGCCGACGGCCCGTACACTTTGGAGGTGATCGGTAAAGAGTACGGCGGAACCTGGCAGGATGAAGCCCGCGCTACCACTGTTGAGTGGACAGTCGACACCGTTGGGCCACCGCCGTTCGATGTTGTGATCAACGAAGTGCTGGCGGCCAACAGCACGGCATTCGCATTGGGGGGGACTCACCCAGATGCCATCGAGTTGTACAACCGCGGCGCAGTGCCGGTTGATCTCGGCGGATACAGCTTGACCGATGATCTGACGCAACCCGACAGGTTTGTGTTTCCCAACGGAACGATTTTGGGTGCTGGCGAGTATTTGGTTGTGTACGCGGATAGCCTGGCCCCAGTGGCGAACGAAATCCACGTCGGGTTCGGGTTGCAGCGGGAAGGCGAAGCCGTGTTCTTGATTGATTGGGCGAATCAGATGGTCGGTGAACCAGTCGATGTTGTCGATAGCGTTGAATTCGGCAGGCAGTTGGTCGATCGATCCATCGGACGCCTTCCGGCAGCAGGTTGGGGGTTAGCGGTTCCGACATTGGGCGGGCCGAACGTTGCGCAACCCTTGGGAACGGCAGAGCATTTGTATGTCAATGAGTGGTTCGCCAAGGGTGGTTACACGATAAGGGGGCAACGCTATTCGGATGACTTTGTCGAGCTTTACAACGCCAGTAGCTTGCCGGTGCCACTGGGTGGCTTGTACTTGACGGACGATCCCGTCAGTGAACCTGACAAGCATGCGATTACGGAGCTCAGTTACGTCGAGGCAGGCGGTTATGCCGTCTTTTATGCCGATGGCAATGTCGAGAATGGTGCTGAACACGTTGGTTTCAGGTTGTCCGATGAGCGAGGATGGATTGGTTTGCTTGATAGCGAATTGAATCAAATCGATCTTGTCTATTACGGCCCGCAGACCACTAGCGTGTCACAAGGTCGCATGCCGGACGGCGGACCACAGTATCAATTCTTCGCGCAACCGTCGCCGGGCATCGATACCACACCGCCATCCGTTCCTCTTGGCATCACGTTGGATCTGGCCAATAGCACGCGCGTCGATTTTCATTGGTCCGCCGCCATGGATGAGCAAACAGGTGTTGCGGCATATCAGGTTTACCGCAATGGCCAGTTGATTGGGACGAGCACCGGAACGAGTTACAGTGACACAACGGTCTTGTCGGGGGACATCTATTTCTATCAAGTCGCCGCGGTCAACGGGGATGGTGTGGAAAGTGGCTTGAGTGCGTCGATCAGCAATGCTCGCGATGATACGCCCCCCTCGATTCCCCGTGGGCTATCCGGGACCATCGTCAGTGCCAATCGTATCGACTTGAGTTGGGATGCGTCGTCTGATCCGGAATCAGGGGTGCAATACTATACGATCTGGCGAAACGGCCTCGAAATCGGCACGACCGTCGACACGACCTACAGCGATACGTCGACCAACGTAGGGTCTTTGACGACGTACCACGTGACCGCGACCAACAATCAATCGTTTGCCAGTGCGGTAAGTGCTGCATGGAACGTGGTTGGGTTCAAGCAAGATGCATTTCCCAATACGGACTATACCGGGACCGTCGACACCTGGATCAATGGCAATAATGGTCAGGCCAACACGAATTACGCGAACGACGTCGAACTCAGCATCGATGGTTCCGATCCGCTGGAAACGTTAGGGTTGATTCGTTGGGACACGTCCTTGATTCCGGCAGGAAGCACGATCAGCAGCGTTGCGATTACCGTGAACATTAACAACTCGACTGTCGGCGGGCAGGACTACGAAATCTATGCGGCCCGTCGCAACTGGGTGGAAGACGAAGCGACGTGGAATAATGCTGCGGCCGGAGTACTATGGCAAACATCTGGCGCAGCGGGGACGCTCGATCGAGGTCCGGAGATCCTCGGAGTGATGACCCCTACCGCACTAGGGGTGTTCACGTATGGACTGAATGCGGCTGGCATCGCCTTGGTGCAGCACTGGGTTGATGATGCGTCGGAGAATTTCGGCTTTATTATTGCCGACGACAGCAACAACGATGGCATGGAATTCGACTCCAGCGAAGCACCGGTTATTGCCAACCGCCCGCAGCTGACCATCTCCTACACGTTGCCGGGTGAACCGCTGCCAGCAGCGGCAGCTT